>CACYDZ010000056.1 GCA_902773265.1 uncultured Ruminococcus sp. | reverse complement strand
TTTAACAAGTCAGGAAAAATTATGTAAATTACTTGTTCTTTTCATTTACTGCAATCCAGATTTCACACTGATAATCAGGGTTGGAAGTATCTGCCGAAGAATACACCTCAAACTCCACATTTTCGGCATATTCGTACTGTGTACTTTGAGGGAAAAATTCTGTTACTATTCTGTGATAAGTTTCGATAAAGGCATCAGGCATTTTACCTTTGCTGAGAAAGACCGCATAAGTGTTTTCCGGAATGGTAACAACTTCTAAATCGTCATCAATTTTTCTGCCGTCATACTCGACACCGATACCGTAAGGGAACTGCTTTGCATCAAGTTCCGCCGAAAAACAGATACCAAGTAATCCTTTCATGACCGTTTTCTGTGGCATACAGGCAATCAGCCTTGCTAAAGTTCCATCAGCACCGTACTCCTGCCACAACGCCGTAATATCAGCTGTTGCATTTGCTGACTGCGGTTTTCCGACACGCTTTCTTTTGCAGACCACCTTAAAAGCCTTTCTTTTTTCAATTCTGTAATCCATTTTACTGCCTCCTGTCAGCGATAATTTTACAGATAAAGGAGTAAAGATTTTGACTTTTCCCCCATGTTTTGCTTCGTTTGGTGTAATGCCGTGAAATCTGGTAAAAGCACGGGAAAATCCCTCCGGTGTATCATATCCATATTTCATCGCAATATCAACGATTTTTACCTTTCCCTTTGACAGTTCTTCTCCGGCAAGAGAAAGTCTACGCATACGGATATAATCTCCCAGCGAAAAGCCACACAAAATACTGAATACTCTCTGAAAATGAAAAGATGAGGAATATGCCTGCTTTGACACCTCTTCAAAATCAATGTCTTGTGTAATATTCGCTTCCACATAATTAATTGCATTCTGTATTCCTTGTATCCAGTTCATTTACTCACTCCCTTTCTGTGATTATAGTCTATCAGAATTGATTTGCAGTGTCTTGACATTATATGCTTTAAGGTATCATGTCATGTTTTATCTTCTTCGGATTTTGTAAAAACGGGTAATCTTCGTTGAGATTACCCGTTGATGAATTATGTAATATTCAAATCAAGACCGTGAGTTGTCTGTAAAAAGGTCATTAACTGATTAAGAATACTATCCGTTCCCCCATAGCTGTCACTTTCGATATTGAGAGGCATAATCGGGTCATGCACACTAAGACGCAGCAAAAACCAACCGTCACCGTTATCTTTATCGAATGATACACGCACACCCTCACGGCTGTCATCAGCCAGATTCCATGTACTTTGTGTTTTTGCATAGGATTCCAGTTGCGTGATAATACGGTTACCTGTCGTTTTAAAATCGCTGTCAGTGATTTTAAAGCGGATTTCACGGCTTTCAACAGGTTCTTTAAGGGCGGCGGTAAGGTCAGAAATATTTTTGCCGGCTTTACGCAGTTGTGCCATTTTGATAATGATTTTCGTACAGAGATAAGCACCGTCATCAAGGAAATAATTTTCCCGCATAGCGGCATGACCTGAAGTTTCTATCGCTAAAGGACAATCTATACCCATTCTGTTCAGACGGATTGCCTCATTGATAACATTTTTATAGCCTCTTTTAAAGCGATGATGTTTACCATGCAAATCGTTTTCGATAAAAGTTTTCAGACCGGCGGAAGTGGTGGAATCGGTTACGATAGTTCCGTCAGGATTATTTTCCAGAGCGATTGCTGAGGCAAGAGCAACAAGACGGTTACGGTTGATTTCCTGACCATTACTGTCTACTGCACCGCCACGGTCAACATCTGTATCAAAGATAACCCCCAAATCGGCATGATTTTCTAATACCGCCTTACAGACAGATTGCATAGCTGTTTCGTCTTCGGGATTGGGAATATGGTTGGGAAACATTCCGTCAGGATTTAAGAACTGACTGCCTGTAATATCTGCACCGAGAGGTGCAAGAACATCAGTGGCATAAAATCCACCTGCACCGTTGCCTGCATCAACGACAATTTTAAATCCCTGCAAAGGTTTGTCATAAATTTCGCTGTTGACCTCTTTACAAATCATATTCCGCAGATGTTCACAATATTGTGCCATATAATCTGTTCTGATGATGTTTCCCTGAGCAAAACAGAAAGAAAAATTCTGATTTTCAGCATTTTCCAGCAAAGCTGTAATATCTTCAGATTCCAGACCGCCGTTTTCGGTAAAGAATTTCAGACCGTTCCTGTAAAAAGGATGATGACTGGCGGTAATCTGTACAGCACCGTCACAATGCAAATCAA
>CACYDZ010000055.1 GCA_902773265.1 uncultured Ruminococcus sp. | reverse complement strand
TATGTTTCGATGGGACATATGATGTTTAATTTTCCGCTCCCTTATTTTATGAATAACAATCATATTGCAATCGGAATAACAGAGATGTTACTGGCAATTGTCGTAATGCTGATAAATAGGAATTTTTTCATTTCAGGAGTGAAAAGCACAATGCATGGTTCGCCAAACATGGATACCTTGGTCGCAATGGGCTCTGGAATTTCATTTATATATTCAGTGATTGTGCTTTATGGAATGACATATTATATGTCGATTTCTGAGAATTATAAAGCAGCTAAGATGATGGATAATTTGTATTTTGAATCTGCGGCAATGATTTTAACACTTATCACAATTGGTAAAACATTAGAGTCGTATTCAAAAGGTCGAACAACAGATGCGATAAAGGGGCTTCTTGATTTGATTCCTCAGAAAGCAACCGTTATAAAAAATGGAAAAGAAATAACAATTGATGCATCCGAAGTCAGAAAAGATGATATTTTTTTGGTAAGACCAACAGAAAAAATACCCGTAGATGGTATAATTGTATCAGGTGAAAGTGCAATAGATGAGTCTGTACTCACGGGCGAAAGCATCCCGGTTGATAAGGCAAGCGGAGATGAAGTGTCAGTTGGAACGGTAAATGTTTCCGGAGTTGTAAGGTGTAAAGCTGTAAGAGTTGGACAGAATACAACTTTATCTCAAATGATAGAAATGGTAAGTCAGTCCGCAGCAAGTAAAGCACCTATCGCAAAAATAGCTGACAAAGTTGCAGGAATTTTTACTCCGGTCGTATTAGTGATAGCTTTGATTACAGCATTTGTATGGAGTTTTGTGGTCCATGCGTCAGTAGGAACTACACTTTCGCACGCAATTACAGTGCTCGTAATAAGTTGTCCATGCGCGTTAGGATTAGCAACTCCGGTTGCAATAATGGTTGGAAATGGAATTGGCGCCAAAAATCAGATTCTGTATAAAACGGCCACAGCTCTAGAAACGGCAGGCCGAGCAACAACCGTAATTTTGGATAAAACAGGAACAATCACAGAAGGAAAACCAAAAGTTACCGATATTATCCTAAATGAAGATATTGAAAAACCAAAATTCGTTTTCTCAAAAGAAGTTGTTCCCAAAAATAAAGTTGATCAGAAAAATGAAAGTATCCAGAAAGAGGATTTGTTAAATATTGCGTTTTTATTGGAAAAAGATTCAAAACATCCGCTGGCTCAGGCAATTGTCAATTATTGCATAGCTGCAAATGTTAAGACTTCCCAAGACAACACAGATTTTTTAATAACGGAATATGAGGAAGTGTCGGGAAATGGAATCAGGGCAAGAATCAACGGTTCGATGTACTATGCAACAAAAGGTGAGTATGTCCAAAAGCACATAGTTGATTCAAAAAAATATGAAGATTTTATCACACATAATAAGTTAGATGAGTTATTATTAAAAGGGAAAACGCCTCTGTTTTTCTCAAATGAAAACGAAATTCTAGGTGTGATTTTAGTGGCTGATACGATAAAAGATGATAGTGCTAAGGCAATTGAAGATTTGAAAAAAATGGGATTGAAAGTCGTTATGCTAACTGGCGATAATGCCAAAACTGCAGAATACATCGCCAAAACTGCAGGAGTCGATGAAGTGATTTCAGGTGTCATGCCAATACAAAAGGCAGATGTCGTAAAAGAACACAAAAAGTCAGGCGAAGTAGTTGCGATGGTTGGAGACGGTATAAATGATGCTCTGGCTTTGACGGAAGCTGATGTCGGTTTTGCCATTGGTGCAGGAACAGATATCGCAATTGAGGCGGCAGATGTTGTCCTGGTAAACAGCAGACTTTCCGACGTTGTCTCAGCAATACAGCTTAGTAAAAAGGTAATAAGAAACATACATGAAAATCTTTTCTGGGCATTTATTTATAACATCATTGGAATTCCGCTTGCAGCAGGTGTTTGGATTGGAATTACAGGATGGACACTGACGCCAATGTTTGGTGCAGCAGCAATGAGCTTGTCTAGTTTTTGCGTATGTATGAATGC
>CACYDZ010000054.1 GCA_902773265.1 uncultured Ruminococcus sp. | reverse complement strand
GCTATGACAATTAAAAGTTTTTGTCAACTTTTTTCAAAAAGTTGTGGGGTTAAGGGGCAAAGCCCCTTAGCAGGATTTTAAAGGGCGGCAGCCCTTTAACTCCCCGTAAAAATCCAAAATTTGCGTAAGCAAATTTTGACAATAAATCAGGGGTTCGGGGAAAATTCCCCGACAAATAACACATCATTCAAGAAAGGATTTCTACTATGATTAGTACTCCGATTAATGAACAACTGGGTATCCGCTATCCGATATTTCAGGGAGGTATGGCATGGGTAGCTGATGCGTCTTTAGCGTCAGCGGTAAGTAATGCAGGAGGACTGGGAATTATTGCCGCAATGAATTCCAACGGCGAACAACTCAGAACCGAAATTCACAAATGCAAAACCCTTACCGATAAACCCTTTGGCGTAAACATTATGTTAATGAGTCCGTTTGTGGAAGAAACGGCAAAAGTTGTCGCAGAGGAAAAAATCCCTGTAGTCACCACAGGAGCAGGCAATCCGGCAAGATTTATGCCCATGTGGCTGGAGGCAGGCATAAAAGTCATTCCCGTCACGCCCTCAACAACACTGGCAAAGCTGGCACAAAGAAACGGTGCATTTGCGGTGATTGCCGAAGGAGGAGAATCAGGCGGTCATGTAGGCGATATTACCACAATGGCATTAGTTCCGCAGATTTGTGATGCTGTGACAATTCCTGTTATTGCGGCGGGAGGTATTGCAGACGGCAGAGGAATAGCGGCTTCATTTATGTTAGGTGCCGTAGGCGTTCAGGTCGGCACACGCTTTCTGGTAGCCAAAGAATGTACCATAAGTCCTGAATATAAAAAGAAAGTCCTCAAAGCCAAAGATATTGATACCATCGTTACAGGAAAAAGACTGGGACACCCCGTTCGTTCTATCAAGAACGCTTTGACAAGGGAATACATCAAGCGTGAATTTGACAAAAGTCAGTATTCTGATGATGATTTAGAGAAGATGACAGTAGGAGCATTACGCAGAGCGGTCAGAGAGGGAGATGTATCGCAGGGTTGTGTACTGGCGGGACAGATAGCCGGTATGGTCAACAAAGAACAGACAGCACAGGAAATGATAGAAGAAATGTTCACACAAGCAGAAGAAATATTAGGCGGTGCAACAAAATGGGTAAAATAGCGTTTGTATTTTCGGGACAGGGAGCTCAGTACAGTGGTATGGGAAAAGAACTTTACGATTGTTCTTTAAAAGCGAAAGCCGTATTTGATATGGCAGACGCTATCCGAAAAGATACTTCTGTACAATGTTTTACCGCCACAAAAGAAGAACTTTCGCAGACGGTAAACACACAGCCTTGTGTATTTACCGTAGACTTAGCGGCAGCCAATGCGGTAGTAGAGAAAGGCATTACACCGGATTATATTGCAGGATTTTCTTTAGGAGAGATTGTTGCATTAGGATTTTCGGGCATGATGTCTTATGAGGACGCATTCAGGTTAGTCTGTAAGCGTGCCGAACTGATGGAAGAAGCCACTCACGAAAGCAAGGGTGTCATGTTAGCGGTAATGAAACTTACGCCCGAAACGGTTGAGGAAATCTGTTGCGGATTTGACAACACCTATCCCGTCAATTACAACAGTCCCGCACAGACAGTAGTTGCTACCACAGAAGACAATGCCGAAAAGATTATGGAAGCCGTCAAATCCCGAAAAGGCAAAGCGGTCAGACTGGCAGTCAGCGGAGCATTTCACTCACCGTTTATGCACAGTGCGTCCGTAGGGCTTGCAAAATATTTATCAGATAAGTCATTAAATCCGCCCGAAATTCCTGTTTACAGTAATGTTACCGCACAACCGTATGGCGATAATATGGAAAAAAACAAAGCCTTAATCACAAAGCAGGCAGAAAATCCTGTACAGTGGCAAAAGACGGTAGAAAATCTTATTGCCAGCGGTGTAGATACCTTTATAGAGGTTGGTGTCGGAAAGACGCTTGCAGGACTTATCAGGAAAATCAATAAAAATGTAGCGGTATTCAACATAGAGAACAAAGAAACCCTTGAAAATCTGAACTTACTTTAAGAAATGGATAAAATTTGCTTACGCAAATTTTGGATTTTCAGGGGGAGTTTAAGGGCTTTGCCCTTAAAAATCCCACAAGGGGCTTTGCCCCTTGACCCTACAACTTTTTGAAAAAAGTTGACAAAAACTTTTAATTGTCACAGCTTGGAGATGAATTATTTTTGAGATGCGTTTAAAAGTTTTTTGAGGGTAACAGTTCTTAAATGAAAAAGGAGTAATGATAGACAATGAACTTTGAAAATAAAACAGCGGTCATTACAGGTGCGTCCAGAGGAATAGGACTGGCGGTTGCGAAGAAACTTGCTTCACAGGGAGCAAATATTGCGATTATTTATGTTGGCAGGGAAGAAGAAGGCGAAAATGCCAGAAAAGAAGTAGAGGCTTTAGGGGTAAAAGTCGGTTTATACTATTGTGATGTTTCGGACTTTGAGAAGTCAAAAGAAACGGTTGAGCAGATTTTAGACGAATTTGGCACAATAGATATTCTTGTCAACAATGCAGGGATAGTCAGGGACAAACTTGTGATGAGAATGGAAGAAGCAGATTTTGACAGTGTGATAGGTGTCAATCTTAAAGGCACATTCAACATGATAAAGCACACCTATAAAACTTTCACCAAAAAGAGAGCGGGAAGAATAGTCAATGTAGCGTCCGTAGTAGGTATCAACGGAAATGCGGGACAGGCTAACTATTCCGCCTCAAAGGCAGGTGTTATTGGCATAACCAAATCGGTAGCCAAAGAACTGGCGGGCAGAGGAATAACAGTCAATGCTGTTGCTCCGGGCTATATTATTACCGATATGACAAACGCTCTCAGTGATAAAGTCAAAGAAGAAATCGAAAACACTATTCCTATGAAAAAGAGAGGACTTCCCGAAGATGTTGCCAACGCCATAGCTTTTCTCTGTTCGGACGAAGCCTCTTATATTACAGGAGAAGTTATCCGTGTAGACGGCGGAATGGCGATGTAAGATTTCGGAAAATGGATTAAGAGGGAGATGTAGAAATTGCACAGAGTAGTAGTAACGGGTTTAGGGTGTGTCACACCTGTAGGAAACGATGTGGAAAGCACATGGCAGAATATGATAGACGGCGTATGCGGAATTGACCTGATTAAATCCTTTGATACTTCCGACAGCAAAGCCAAAGTAGCAGGTGAATTAAAGAATTTTGACCCTTTGCAATATATCGAAAAGAGAGACCTCAGAAAAACAGATTTATATGTACAGTATGCCATTGCGGCAGCACAGCAGGCAGTAGACGACAGTCAGATTATCGGCAATATCCGTCAGGAAAGATTTGGTGTTTATGTCGGTTCCGGGATAGGCGGAATGTCTACCTTTTATAACAACAGTGTCAATCACTATGTAGGCGGTTCAAGAAAGGTATCGCCCTATTTTATCCCGATGATGATATCCAATATTGCCGCAGGACAGATTGCCATTCGGTTTAAAGCAAAAGGGGTCTGTTTGCCGGTAGTCACAGCCTGTTCGACAGGTACGCACGAAATCGGAGAGGCGTATCTTGCCATCAGACACGGTATGGCAGATGCCATTATTGCCGGAGGCAGTGAAGCGACTATCAATCCGCTTACCGTAGCAGGGTTTGCCAACTGTAAAGCCTTATCGCTTTCCGAAGACCCCAACAGAGCATCCATACCGTTTGATAAAAACAGAAACGGATTTGTACTTGGTGAGGGTGCAGGAATGCTGGTACTGGAAGAATACGAACACGCCAGAAACAGGGGAGCAAAAATCTATGCGGAGGTTGTCGGTTACGGCAATACTTGTGACGCTTATCATGTCACACAGCCCGACCCCGATTCAGAAGGCAGTGCAAGAGCATTTAAATTGGCATTTGAGGACGCTGATTTACAGCAGGACGAAAAATTATATATCAATGCACACGGTACAAGCACTCCCCTCAACGACAAAGGGGAAACCAAAGCTATCAAAATGGCACTGGGTCAGAAAGCCTATGATACGCTTATCAGTTCCACAAAATCCATGACAGGGCATATGCTGGGAGCAACAGGAGGAGTGGAAGCGATGGTTGCGGTATTGGCACTGAAGAACGGCATCATACCACCGACCATTCATCTGGAAGAACCTGATGAACTTTGCGACCTCAACTATGTACCAAACAAGAGTATCAAAGCGGATATCGATGTTTCCGCCTCATCAACATTAGGGTTTGGCGGACATAATGCCGTAATTGTATTCCGAAAAGTGAAAGAGTAAGAGCATGGCTTTTAATCCTGAAAACTTTTCAGAAAAATTTGCTGGGCAAATTTTAAGATTTTTTGAGAGAATATGAAAAACAAGAGGAATTTTAAAATGTACACTATTGATGAAATCAAAGAACTGATTACGGCACTGGACAAATCCACACTGACCGATTTAGAGATAGTTTCAAAGACAGGCGAAAAGATGGTTCTCAAGAAAAGAACCGCCAAATACATCACCACAGAAACAACAGAAGCCACTCCTGTTATACCGGCACCGTCAACAGCAGGAGCAGGAAATTCCGCTATGGAAAATACGGATACCGCCAAAAATGTCAGGACAATAAATTGTCCGATGGTAGGCGTATTTTATACAGCGTCAGCTCCTGATGCGGAACCGTATGTTACGGTAGGGGCTAAGGTAAAGAAAGGTGATGTTGTCTGTATTATTGAGGCGATGAAACTGATGAACGAAGTAGTTGCCACTGAAAGCGGAACGATTACCGAAATTCTGGCAGAAAACGGTGATTTAGTCGAATACGGACAACCTTTATTTGTGGTAGAATAAGTGAGGATTGGTTATGAATCAGGAAGAAATCAAAAAAATCATACCTCACCGTGACAATATGTTACTGGTAGAGGAAGCAGAAAAAACAGATGAGGTAACCGCCAGAGGAAGATACACCGTAAAGGGTGATGAATTTTTCCTCAAAGGACATTTTCCGAATAATCCGGTAGTACCGGGTGTTATTTTGTGCGAGATGATGGCACAGGCAAGTTGTGTGCTGATAGCGGACGAAAAAACCAAATCCACACCATATTTTTCCAAAATAGATAATGTAAAATTCAAAAATAAAGTTTTGCCGGGCGATACGCTGGAAACTATCTGTAAGATAACAGGCAGTAAGAGTGTTTTTTACTTTATCACCGCCAAAGGCTATGTCAACGGGAAATTATGCGTACAGGCGGATTTCACGGTGGCCGTAATACCCGACCAACAATAATCAGTCGCCGTAATTGTAGCAAAAAGGAGGGTGTTTATGTTGTTTTCCAAAATACTCATCGCCAATCGTGGTGAAATTGCGGTAAGAATTATCAGGGCGTGCCGTGAGATGGGCATTTCCACCGTAGCCATTTATTCGGAAGCGGATAAAAACGCCATGCATGTGCAGTTAGCGGACGAAAGTTATTGTGTAGGCGGAGCAAGTGTCAGCGAAAGTTATCTGAATATTGCCGCTATTGTCACATTGGCAGTATCGACAGGTTGTCAGGCAATTCATCCGGGATACGGTCTTTTATCGGAGAATGCGAAATTTGTTTCTCTTTGCGAACAATGTAACATCAAGTTTATAGGGCCTACCTCAAAAATGATAGCCATGCTTGGAGATAAAGATATTGCCAGAAAGACTATGCGTGAAGCAGGTGTACCTGTCACACCGGGTTGTGATGTTGTTGACGATGTAGAAACGGCAAAGGAAAAAGCATTGAAAATAGGATTTCCCTTACTTATCAAAGCCCGTTCAGGGGGAGGCGGTCGTGGAATACGGCTTGTCAGCACCATAGAAGAATTTGAGAATGCCTTTCATTCGGCTTCAACCGAAGCTCTTTCGGCATTCGGTGACGGTGCAGTTTATATGGAGAAATTCCTCAAGCCCGTCAAACATATCGAAATGCAGTTGTTGTGTGATAATTATGGTAATATTGTCTGTTTCGGGGAGAGAGAATGTTCAGTACAGCGTAAGAACCAGAAACTTATCGAAGAAAGTCCATCACCGGCAGTCACACCGGAAATGCGTAAAAAGATGATGGAGTATGCAAAGAAAGCGGCATTGGCAGTCAATTATGAAAATGTCGGTACGGTAGAGTTTTTGCTGGACAAAGACAATAACATCTATTTTATGGAAATGAATACCCGTTTGCAGGTAGAACACGGTGTTACCGAAATGGTCACAGGTCACGATTTGGTACAGTGGCAGATAAGGGTTTCGGCAGGAGCAATGCTGACGCTTACGCAGGACAGAATTTTCATGCACGGTCATGCAATAGAGTGTCGTATCAACGCAGAGAACCCTGACGAGAATTTCTGTCCGTCATGCGGCAAAATCACCAAACTGCACATTCCCGGAGGGCCTTTTGTTCGTTTTGATACAGCCATCTATCAGGATTACAGCATACCGCCTTATTATGATTCCATGATAGGTAAATTGATTGTACAGGCAAGAACGAGGGATTATGCTATTCGCAAGATGAAGATGGCACTCAGCGAGCTGAACATTCACGGTATAGACCATAACAGAAATTTGCAGATAGATATTCTGTCTGATGAAGATTTTGTCAACGGTACTTATACAACCGATTTTATGGAAAATTTTGAAAGAAAAAGATAAATTATTATTGTCAAAATTTGCTTACGCAAATTTTGTTTGGAATTTTTATTCATTAAAGGGCTTTGCCCTTTAAAATCCCACAAGGGGCGTTGCCCCTTGACCCCACGAACTTTTTGAAAAAAGTTCGACAAAAACTT
>CACYDZ010000053.1 GCA_902773265.1 uncultured Ruminococcus sp. | reverse complement strand
CAGTACCGCAGAAACGATAAATACATTCTGATAGCTGTTATCAGAGAGTTTGAGAATAATTTCTGTTGTATTGTTGCCTGTAAGACCAGCGATAGCCCATGCAGAAAGTACCAGACCATGTATTTTACTGATATTTTCCATGCCGTATCTTTCAGAAAGAAGTGCAGGCAAGGTAGAAAAACCGCCCCCATAACCGAGATTGACAATCAGTAAGTAAGCAATCATAGCAGTTCCCAACAGCAAGGAAGATGCTGAAGTCATACCGTTAGTTCCGATGACGACAACAGAGGCAAGGATACAGCTAATAAAAATAACCTTGTAGATAGTATTTCTTTGCTTAAGTTTATCTGACAAAGAGGAATAACCAATTCTTCCCAAAGCGTTAGCGATTGCCGTACATGAAGGGACAACATTTAAAATGGTTGCGAGACTGAGAGACAGTGCAAAAGTGAGGGAGAGAATTTGTTTTTCATAAGAAATTATCATTAAACCGCAATGGATATTCAAATAAAACATCAGCCAGATACCGATAATTTCCTTTTTGTCAGAGAAAAGGGAAGCAAGATGAAATTTTTCGGTATTATCTTTTTCCACCCAACCGTCAGGTTTTTTCAGAAGGATATGACCGAGAAACATCAATACAAAATAGACAATTCCTAACGAAACAAACATAAAAGAAATACCGAATTTGTCTTGCAGGACATTCATGACAGGTGTAGCGATAGCTTTGGCTAGACCGAATCCCATAATGGAAATTCCCGTAGCCAGACCTTTATTATCCGAAAACCACAGCATCAATGTTTTAACGGGAGTGAGATATCGCACACCAAGACCGATACCCATAATAACACCATAAAACAGGTATATTCCTATCAGAGCAACATAACCGCTGAAGAAACGGATAATCAATCCTGTTCCCACCATGCCCACTGAAAAACAGATACAGGCAATCAAAGATGACTTATGGATATCTTTTTCTACAAACTTTCCTGTAAAGGCTGCCGACATACCCAAAAAGAATATTGCCAGTGAAAAAGCCCATCCGACAGCAAAATTACTCATGCCGATTTGTTCAGCGACAGTCTGTTTAAAGGTAGCCCAGCAGTACACCGTACCGACACTGATATGAATAAGCAGTGCAGGAATTGCCGCTCTAATCCATTTGTTATTCATTGACAGTCCTCCAATAATAAAAAATGTACAAAAAGGCACTGTTGCCTTTGTATATAATGTATCATAAATTGTTAGAGTTTGTCAATATTTACCTTTAGTTTTTTGTATTAAGAATGTTAAGTTTAAGGGAGTTGCCCTTAAAAATCCTATGAGGAGCGTATCTCAAAATCGTTACAAGCAATTTGTATCCCACGAAAAAGACCATGCCTTTAACTTTTTGAAAAAAGTTCGACAAAAACTTCTATGACCTACTCCGTTCGGAACTTTCGACTAAATGGTGGCGGTGACAATTAAAAGTTTTTTATCTACTTGTTTTTGGGAAAAAATGGGCAGGATTTTTAAGGGTGACAGCCCTTAAAACGATTTATTCTTCGGTTTGTTTGCCAAGAAAGACGGATGCTGACTGAATTAATTTAACATCAGAATCACTTGGGGTATGCTTTTCGGGTGTACTAAGCATAATAACGCTTCCTGTTACATCACCTGCTGAAATTATCGGATAAATCAACAAAGCCTGACTATCCATACCTTCAACAGGCTGTAATGGATATTGTTTTTCCGAAAAGTGATAACTTTTTCTGTTTTCGATAAATTCTTCAGCTGATGGAGTGATACGCCTTTCCAGAAATTCTCTTTTGGAGATACCGGCTACTGCCACAATATGGTCACGGTCGCTTATCAGTACAGGAAAATTTCCTACTTTGCTGATAACTTCTGCATAAGTGCTGACAAAATCGCTGAGTTCTCCCACAGGAGAATATTTTTTAAAAATAACTTCACCGTTTGTATCGGTGTAGATTTCAAGAGCATCTCCATCTTTGATGCGGAGTGTACGCCTGATTTCTTTCGGAATGACTATTCTCCCCAAATCATCTATTCTCCGTACAATTCCTGTTGCTTTCATCTATAAAAAT
>CACYDZ010000052.1 GCA_902773265.1 uncultured Ruminococcus sp. | reverse complement strand
CTGATATATCGTCCATTGATTATTCTCCTGTCAGTTTTTTCATCAAGGCTTTCACCTCTGGATTGTTGAGTAACTGTTTTGTTTTTTTCTCATCATTCAGAATACTGCGGATTTTTTCAGCCTGTTTTTTATCCATATTATCAATCAGACCGTCGATATTACCGTTTTGAGCATTCTGTCTGAGTGTTTCAGGATTTTTCCCCAGTTTTCGGGAAAGGGAATTTAATAAACTCTGTATTTCTTGTTCTTTACGGTTCATTACCACACCCCCTTTTCTATGAGTACATATATATGAGATAAACTTCAGAATTATCACAAATCTGCTTATAGCATTATTTTGAAAAAGCGTGTATAATAAAGATGTGCAATACAATAAAATTTAGGGAGTGTTATTATTATGAGAGCAGTTGTTATATCAGACTCACACGGTGATTACAGTAATGTACAAAGGATATTGTTATCTCAAAGTAAAGCGGAAGTGGTATTTTTCTGTGGCGACGGTATAGAAGAAATAGAAGATTTAAAAAACAGCTTTCCCGAAAAGATGTTTGTCTGTGTCAAAGGAAACTGCGACTGGGGTAAACAAATGAAAACTACTGAATTTTTCACAATGAACAATAAAAAAATCATGCTTACACACGGACATCTCTATCAGGTCAAATTTACTTATCAGAACGCTGTCAATACCGCCCGTGAAAATGGCTGTGACATTCTCCTTTTCGGACATACCCACACTGCCTATATAGACTACATGGACGGACTTTATATCATGAATCCGGGTTCGGCACATGGTTATTTCGGCACATACGGTATTCTGGATATCACCGAAAAAGGTATCGTCACCAACATAGTACGACTGAAATAACATCATAACGCAAAACAGACCCTCAAAAAAGGGTCTGTTTTCTGTCAATCCAGTTCAATACCAAATATACGATAGGTAGCCGGTTCTGTCGGTACAGGGTCATTGGCGTGCTTCTTCATGACCTCATCTACTTTTAAAACAGAAGCACTGTGTATCATAGCAAACACTATTGAACCGACTATAAACACAATCATAATTTTTTCTATCACACTTAAATTGTCATTGATGAGTAATCCCAATGTCGTTGCCCCTATAATGCCTAAAAAGATATAGTATATCCAGTGCATTGCCACAAAAAAAGCCATCAGTTGTCCTGTCAGAGCAACTCCCATCAGAACAGTCAACAAATATATGACAATTCTTTCCTGACGGATAAGCCACTTTCCAAAGTACAATACAATAACCACTGTTGTTGCGACAGCCACCACAATTCCTGCAAAAACAATCGGTTCTGCATCTTTTTGTCCAAACGGAAAAAATTGAAAGGTGAACAACCATACTATTATGATTGTAGCAAGCTGAAAAATACCTGTCAGTCTTGTAGCAATATTTACTGTTTCTGTCGCATAAGATTGTGTGTCCTGTACATGGTCATCACGGATTTTCTGTAATCTTTCCAGCATACCATCATAAGGATTGAAATTTTCAGGTCTTTCCTGTATATTTTCAGAAAGATTACTTTTCTGATTGTCATCAGGATTGACTTCGGGAAAATTTTTTTCATTGTTCATAATATCACCATAAAAATTATACTTGAGCGGTTGAAAGGCAAGTAATATACAATAAGCAAATTTAAAAAATTGCATAGACACTTGTCATTCCAAACTTCATTTTGAAATTTCTTTAATACCTTTCACTGTATTTGTGGTAACAAACAGAGTATATTTATTGTGCATAATCACGAAGAATTGTAAATCTGCTCATTCATAGTTCATATGTGAATGATAAATCTGAAAATCCTGAAAATGTACTGCTGAAATTGGATAAAAATAAGTTCGGAAAATCTGTTGAATTGCGATATAAATTCTTTGGAGATTTTCAGCGATTTTTGGAAGAATAATCCGAAAGATGGTAATAAACATCTATATTTTCATCAGGACAAAACTTTGTGCCGAAAGGGTAAGTTTACGGTTTTCCGGTTTGAAGTCGCCTATCTGATAAGTAATTTCCTTGATGTTCATATCAAAATCAATACTTTGACGCTCGAAGCTGGGATTTACGCCAATAATGAAACTGCCTCTTTTATAGACAAACGGATATTTGTTTCTCTGTGCATAGATAACCTCAAAATCACCGTCTGCACCCAAATCATCATTATTTTCACGGCGTATTCTGATAATATCCTTGACAACATTGAAAATGGAATCGGCTTTATTCTGTTGATTTTGGACTGTCGGTGCATTTTCGGATTTATCTACAGGCAGGTAGAGTTTACTTTCGTCTGCTGTGGAAAATCCTAAGTTTTTACCGTCAGTCCATTGCATAGGTGTTCGTGAACCTGTACGGGTAAATCCCCCCTCTTTACTGGTGAGTTCTTTCTGATAACGCATACCGATTTCATCGCCGTAATATAAGAACGGTACACCGGGCATAGTGAAAATAGTACAAAAAGCCAGTTTACGGGCGGTTTCATCAAGATTGTTGGTCATACGGGGAATATCATGGTTACTGGTAAACATACTGATATAGCCACAATCTTTTGTTGCTTTGAGATTAGGCACATATTCGTCAGTAAAGACAGTAACATCACCTTTGCCGTTTTTACTGAAGAAACTTCTGTCCTCACCGTCAACAAGATAGCGGAAAAGCGTACTGTAACCGTTGCCACGATGGTCAAGATAGAAATCCATATGGAATCCTGCCTTGTACAATGAACGGACAGGGTGACACCATTCTGAAACCAATGCCGCTTCAGGATAGTCTTTATCCATCATTTTGCGGATATCTTTCCATATTCTTGCGGTAGCTACTTTTTCATCGTCATTTTTGACCAGAGAATCTGCCATATCCACCCGAAAACCGTCACAACCCTTATCCAGCCAGAAACGCATGATATCTTTGAGAGCTTCTACTGTTGCCAGACAGTCGGGGTGATTACAGGGAAGCTGCCATTCAGGGTGAGTAATTTCGTGGAAACCGTAATTCAGAGCAGGCTGTGAACTGAAATAATTGACCATATAGTTACCGTCACGGTCAGTGATACCTACCAACATACGGTATTGAGGCGGAGCGTCCCAAGCGGATTTTGTCCAGATATAGCGGTTGGAATATTCGTTGGGAACAGGGTTTTTACTTTTAATGAACCATTCGTGTGTATCAGAAGTATGTCCGGGAACTAAGTCAAGAAGAATTTTCATGCCTTTTTCGTGAGCAACTCTGAACAGTCTTTCCAAATCTTCATTGGTACCGTATCTTTCGGCGACCTGTTTATAATTGCGTACATCGTACCCGGCGTCCATAAAAGGTGAATCATAACAAGGGTTCAGCCAGATTGCATTACAGCCCAGACTTTTCACATAATCCAATTTTTGTATAATTCCTTCAATATCTCCGATACCGTCACCATTACTGTCATAAAATGATTGCGGATATATCTCATAGAATACAGTGTCTTTTAACCATTGTGGCATTTTTTCATTCCTCCGTTATTTTGTATTTACAGAACTGCCAGCAATTCTATAACAATACTTTACAAAAAAATCGTCATAATTTCAAGTCTTTTAGCGAAAATTATTTATAAAAAATTTCCATTAGAGTGGTTCACAATCAAATAATTACTGTCAAAATTTGCTTACGCAAATTTTGTTTGCGTTTTTAGCCGATTAAAGGGCTGCCGCCCTTTAAAATCCTGCTAAGGGGCTGCCGCCCCTTAACCCTGCCAACTTTTTGAAAAAAGT
>CACYDZ010000051.1 GCA_902773265.1 uncultured Ruminococcus sp. | reverse complement strand
TAGGGGTCAAGGGGACAAAGTCCCCTTGTGGGATTTTAAAGGGCAAAGCCCTTTAATCGGCTAAAAATTCCAAACAAAATTTGCGTAGGCAAATTTTGACATATTCACCCAAAACAAGCGTTCCAGTCGGACGGGCAAAATTCCTTTTCAGACCACAAGGGTCTGAAAGGAATTTTGTTATCAGGGAAATGAACAACCAAAAACACCTTGCTAATTGCTGACTGTTCTAAATTCCGTTTCAAAATTCCTGTCGTAGAGTTTGGAAAGGGAGTATTTATCCCCCAGAAAATCTCCTACACAAATTAAGGCTGTTTTGGTGATGTTGTTATCTTTGGCGGTCTGAAAGAGATTTTTCACGCTACAGCGACAGATTTTTTCCTCACGCCAAGTCGCCTTGTAGACAATAGCACACGGTGTATCTTCACGATAACCGCCTTGTATTAATTCTTTGGAAAGTTCATCTAACATAGAAGTACTCAGAAAGATGACCATTGTAGCCTGATGACCTGCCAGACTGACAATACTTTCCCTTTCTGGGACAGGTGTTTTACCGCCACGCCGTGTAATGATGACGGTCTGAGAAACATCAGGCAAAGTATATTCCGCCTTTAAGGATGCACTTGCCCCGAACATCGCACTCACGCCCGGACACACCGCATAATCAATATGCAATTTATCCAAAGCATCCATCTGTTCACGGACAGCTCCATAGATACTCGGGTCACCTGTATGTAAGCGGACGGTCATTTTATGCTGACTTTCCGCCCTTTCCATGACAGCAATCACTTCTTCCAAAGTCATATAGGCACTGTTATAGATTTCGCAGTCTTTTTTTGCATAGTCTAAGAGTTCAGGGTTCACCAGTGACCCCGCATAAATAATGACATCTGCCTTTTCAATCAGTGACTTTCCCCTTACGGTAATCAGGTCAACCGCACCGCATGACGCTCCCACAAAATTTACCATGATATCTTCCTCCTGTTAAAGGACTTCCGCCCTTTAAAATCCCGACCAAAGGCTCCGCCTTTGGAAACCGCCCACTTTTTGAAAAAAGTGGGTCAAAAACTTTTCCGGCTCACTTCGTTCGGATTTTTTCTCCCCCATTTCCCGAATAACAAAATTCCGTTCAGACCCTCGTGGTCTGAAATGGAATTTTGCCGTTTGACCGGAACGCTCCTTATAAAAATACGCAAACACATAATGTTCATTATCCACATTATATAAGATGTATTATTTTTTAGCAAGATATTTTATTGTAAACAAAAAACAGTCACTCTGATTTTACAGAGTGACTTACCATTTTTATACAAAACTATCTTCTGAATTGTGCTTACTGTTTCCTTTGACAATAACTGTAAGTACAATATTCGCTATGGACATTAACAAACTAAACAAAAGTATCCATGTTGTCTGTATGGTACCAAACAATACAGCAGTTATCAAAAGCATTAAAATCATATTAATCTTATGACAGAAGCTTTCAAGAAAAATAAAAAACATTTTTTATTTTTCTTGAAAGCCATAACGATAAAGAAAACATAAAGTACAGATGAAGCAATCATTCCTAATAGGATAACAGCATTGAAGAAAGCCATCAATCCTCCACTTCTACTTCCATAGGAATTTGCGGCATCGAAAAAGCCAAAAACGGAATAAGAAGAATAATTCTCCAACGCACTGAACAGTTGATAGACAGGATTTTTAACCCATTTTGCAAAAGGCAGAAAAACACCTGTTGCGGATAAAATCATAAGAACGATAAAACAAATTTGATTTTTCTTCAGATTTTTCACATAGTCAAGCACCTTGTTGGAATTACCGGAAATATTCCGGACATTTCCTGAATGTTCAACATTTCCTAAAGGTTCACCACACTGCATACAGAATTTGGAAGTGTCTGTATTTTCTTGACCACATTTTTGACAATACATATTAGATTTCCTTCTTATCAGATTTCCAATTCATAAAAAAATACCTATTCATTTTCAATATTTTTATATAACTATATTTATCATCACACTCTTTTCAAAATATGTTTTAAAAATTCAGCAAATATATGTTTATTTTTAAGCAATGTATCTTCCAGACACAAAGATAACCCAGTGAATTTTAGCTTGATGATATTATAGCACATCTATTTTAAAATCACAAGTAAAATTTAATTGCAATTTTATGTATAAAAACAATAAAAAGCACACACTGTTCAAAAGAAAAGTGTGTGCTTTTTAACGGGAGAGATAGTGATTTTAAGTATTTTTCTGATTTTCACTTTGTAAATTGTTTAACGCATATTCACAACACTGAACGACCAGCTGATTAAAGGAAATATCGTTTTCTGCTGCTAATTTTTCAAGTTTTTCTATGAGTTCATTAGGCATTCTGATTGTTTTATTTGACGATTCAGGTTTCTTAATAACGAACATTACCGCCACCTCCTTGTATATTATCTATTTTACTTATAAATTTAAAAGATATATACAAGCAGATTAAAAATGTATATTTAATTGTTTTTAGCAATTAAATATACATTAGCATTTACTGTACAGGGTATTTCAGGCAAGGAAATCACCGTGTAATATACAATGATTTGCG
>CACYDZ010000050.1 GCA_902773265.1 uncultured Ruminococcus sp. | reverse complement strand
GGCACACTCATCGCCCATTTCTTTCCCACAGCTTCTTTATAGGTCTTGCCTGCGGAACGCTTGCTCGCCGCCAATACCACAACTTCAAACCACGGGTGATTTTCCAGCAAAAGCGAAAATCTTTGTCCGACCATACCTGTCGCACCGATGATACCTACCTTATACTTCTTCATAAAAAGTCCTCCTAAAACATAAATACTCTCAAATTGGATTGTCGGCTTTTCCTTATCTTACAAGCCATTATATAATATACCACTTGCAGGAATTAATGTCAATTTTTTTATTGATTTCTCAAAAAAACAACTGCCTGCAAAGACTTTCACAAAAGTATCTATGTCTCAACGGAACGCTTATCCAACGAAACTTTTTGTTGCATTTTCTGATGGTCATACTCCTTATCAGGAAAATTCTGTTTAAGAAATCGATAGACACCAAAACCAAGTATGATGTTATGGGATTGTGTACCATCGTAATAGGACAATTCCACACACCGTTCATCTATCTTTCTTACTCTGGTATAATATTTGTTTTTGTCGTCAACAGTGTCAATAAATGTCAGTGCGCTTTCGGCAATTATCCGACCGACAATAGCATCTCTTTCATATTGTCCTACATCATTTGTCTTGATTTTCTTTTCTGAATGGATTTCTCCGATAATTTTGTAATAGATAATAGCGGACTTCTTTATTTGATATAAAGGTATGTCATTGCTGTCAAAAGTATCTTCGCCGTACAAATTCATACTGTAAGTAATATAATTGCTTTTCAGATGGTCTTCTGTCGGGAAAATATACAGTGTGTCATTCATAACCCAACAGTAAAATCCGTACTTGAAATACTGTCCGTTTGCGTTTATACGACACGGAAATCCAAATACAGTTGTCTTCATGTCAATTCTCATACAACCTGACGGTATCTCAAGCGGATTTCTCAGACGGTAATAATTCTCTTTGACGGCTGTCAAATCATATTCGGGCATAGGTGCTACCGCTACTGATGAATTATCATCTGAATCATATTTTCGCACGGGAAATACAGGTGATGAAAAATTATCTCTTTTATTGGACGACTTATCTATTTTTTTCTTAATGCCTACTATCACACCAGCATAAGCCCCCAAAAGCACAACAAATCGAAAGATGGCTATTATGCTTTCCAAAAACTTCACCTTTTTCTATATATTTTGAATACTGATAATTGCTTTACACAGCGTTAATCATTCTGCAACAATTTATTGAGTTCTTCCATGAATGTGTTGATATCCTTGAACTGTCGGTAAACAGACGCAAAACGCACATAAGCCACTTCATCTGTTTTTTTCAGTTCTTCCATAGCATATTCCCCTATTATATTGGAGGTGACTTCTCTGTCAAAAGAATTATGCACTTTTCTTTCAATTCGGTTCACCATTTCTTCAATAGTCTGCATGGAAACAGGTCTTTTCTCACAAGCACGCAAAATTCCTGAACATAGTTTCTCTCTGCTGAAGGCTTCCCTTGAATCATCTCTCTTGATAACCATCAGTGGACTATGCTCAACTACTTCATAAGTCGTAAAACGCTTCTTACATTGTAAACATTCCCGTCTTCGGCGTATCTTTTCATTGTCTTCTACTGAACGGGAATCAATTACCTTGCTGTCATGATATCTACAATAAGGACATTTCATAAAAAATTCTCCTAAAAAACTTATATTATCGTTTATTGTAACATATTTTTTTCGTTATTGCAATGCTATTTTTAAATTTATCTATCATAAATCACCGAAATTATCCGCTAAATAATGATAAGACTGCACAATCTCTTCTATATTCCGAAAATGACGGTGGTATACCTCAACGACCGCTCTTCCTTGAAAATGCTGTTGCCTCATCTGAGTGAGAATTTTTCGGTAATCCATCTCCCCGTAACCCGGTAACATACAATCCTGCCAGGGGGTATTGTCGTTGATGTGCAAATGCACAATTCTATCTCCCATCGCTTCACACATCTCATACGGCGAATATCCTGCCCGTACCGCTTGCTTGATGTCAAATACAAACGCTACCTCTTCCCCTAAATACTCCCTCATCTTGCGGATAAATGACGGGTTCTGACTGCGAAACGCATTGACATTCTCCTGCCCTACCATAACTCCCATTTCTTGTGCTGTCTGATATAGTTTGTGGTAGCGTTCAAAGTATTCTTCGTTACAAATACCTCCCTGACCCTCAAAACGCTTATCTCCGTGTAATACCACGATTTTTGCTCCCACACACCCTGCAAAGTGAAAATAATTTTTGTAAAACTCTACCGAATCCCTGAACCTCTGGTAATAATCTGAAAATAACAGTATATGTTCATATCCTGATGTAAAGGGGTGGACAGAGGTAACGACAATTCCTTTCGGTGAAAAAATATCTGTTATCTTTTTTGCGGTAGTTTCGGTAAGCTCGCTGAATGTGTTTGCAAAAATTTCTGTACATCTGATATCATACTTCGCAAGATTTTTCGCAACCGTCAGTAAATCTTCAGGATAAAAACACGCTGTCGATATGCCAAACTCCAAAAAAACATCTCCTTTAACAATTATACGGTTTAACTCACACAACTAAAAGTTTTGCTAAGCGTCGGCGATGACACTTAAAAGTTTTTGTCGAACTTTTTTTAAAAAGTTCGTGGGGTTCAGGGGCAACGCCCCTGATAGGATTTTAAAGGGCAACGCCCTTT
>CACYDZ010000049.1 GCA_902773265.1 uncultured Ruminococcus sp. | reverse complement strand
TGAGGTAAGAAAATTTTCCCTTTTTCAAAAGCGACACCTGTTTTATCGAGTGTAGGAATGAGATAGTTGTTGATGATATCCATAGGAGAGAGGGTTTCGAGGAGTTTAGCGGTGATTTCGGCACCCTCTTTTTTCAGACCGTTTTCGATAGCATACTCCAGAGAGATATTCTGCTGATGAGATGGGGAGGGGATTTTTGAAGTAGAGGTATTGTTGTATGCCCGAATAAATTCCACAGAATTTTTGTCGATATTTGCCAGCAACTTATATGCCCGAACCGCTCCGACCATTACTTCAACATTAGGATTGATAATAGGCAAATCCAGACCTTTCTGCAAAGCCATTGTCAGAAAAGCAGAGGTGACAAGTTCACGGTTCGGCAGACCAAACGAAATATTGGAAACACCCAGTACTGTCTTTACACCCAGTTCTTTTTTCACTCTTTCTAAGGCATTGAGTGTTTCCATGACACCCTCCTGTTCAGCTGAAGCGGTAAGGGTCAGGCAGTCGATATAAATATCGTTGTTGGAAATCCCCAAAGCATTAGCTCTCTGTACGATTTTTTCGGCAATAGCAAAACGCCCTTCAGCCGTTTTGGGAATACCGTCCTTATCGAGTGTCAGACCGACAACGGACGCACCGTATTTTCTGACAAGCGGTAAGACAGTTGCCAAAGATTTTTCTTCGCCGTTGACAGAGTTCACGATAGGTTTACCGCTGTATACCCGCAAGGCACTTTCCAGCACTTTCGGGATAGTGGAGTCAATCTGCAACGGCACATCAACCACACCCTGCAAACCTTTGATAGTACGAACCATCATTTTTTCTTCATCAATTTCGGGCAGCCCCACATTGACATCAAGAATATCGGCACCGGCATGAACCTGTTCAATGCCCTGAGAAAGAATGTAGTCAAGATTATTATTGCGTAAAGCCTCTTTAAAGCGTTTTTTACCCGTAGGATTAATGCGTTCACCGATAATACGGGGTTGATTGATGATGACGGTTCGGCTTGCGGAACAGACCGCAGAAGGAATTTCGGGAGAAACTTTTACAGGCTTCACACCGACAAGTGCCTGACAAAGCATACGGATATATTCGGGAGTAGTACCGCAGCACCCTCCCAGAATGACTGCACCTGTGGGAACAATGTTGTTTACCATACTGACGGCAAAATCCTGTGGCAAGAGGTCATACTTACCCGTAGCGGGGTCAGGCAGACCAGCATTAGGCTTCACAATGACAGGCAGAGTAGTCCAGTGAGAAAGTTCACTGACAATATCCTTTAACTGTTCGGGGCCAAGCGAACAGTTCACACCTAAAGCGTCCACACCAAGTCCCTGCATAGTCAGAGCCATCGCCGAAACACTGCACCCTGTAAAGGTACGCTGATTTTCTTCAAAGGTCATGGTACAGATAACAGGCTTATCGCTGTTTTCTTTGGCAGAAAGAATACCTGCTTTCAGTTCACTGAGGTCGGTCATGGTTTCAAAGACGATTAAATCCGCATCTTTTCCCGCAAGAATAACTTCCCTGTAAATAGCATAGGCATCCTCAAAAGACAGACTTCCCGTCGGTTCCATCAGCTGACCGATAGGGCCTATATCCAACGCAACAAGACAGCCTGTATTTTCGACAGCACTTTTTGCGGTACGGATACCCGCCTCCACTACCTCTCTGACAGAATAGCCACATTCGGCAAGTTTATAGCGGTTTGCTCCGAAAGTGTTGGAATAGATAATCATTGACCCCGCATCAATATAGGAACGATGAATTTTGCGGACGATTTCGGGGTGAGTGATACTGAACAGTTCAGGACATTCACCTGTTTTCAGACCGTTAGCCTGTAATTGTGTACCCATACCGCCGTCAAGGATAACGAAGGGATTTTCACGAAGTAATTTATTCAGCACAATGATGACCAGCCTTTCTGTACGGACAAGTATTTTTCAGACGACAACTCACACAGCCACGCTTTGACACGGCAACAGGAATATGTGACAGTCCGATAATGGCAGTGACGGATTTGATAGGGATAAGGGTATGGCTTTCGTTGGTACAGACACCGATTTTTCGGGGAGTATC
>CACYDZ010000048.1 GCA_902773265.1 uncultured Ruminococcus sp. | reverse complement strand
TATCTTGACGACTGATAATAAAAAATCACACAGGGAGGTCATTGATTATGAAGAAACCTGTTTTTACAGGCAGTTGTGTTGCCATTGTCACCCCGATGAATTATGACGGCACAATCAATTATGACGAATACGGAAAGTTAATTGAATTTCAGATAGAGAACGGTACAGATGCGATTGTAACTTGTGGAACAACAGGCGAATCCGCCGTAATGAACCATAAAGAACATTGCGAAGTTATCGAATACACCGTTAAGAAAGTTGACGGCAGAATCCCTGTTATAGCAGGAACAGGCAGTAATGATACGGCATATGCTGTTGAGCTGACAAGAGAAGCAAAAAATCTTGGTGCAGACGCTGTTTTATCCGTCACTCCTTATTACAACAAGACTTCACAGGACGGACTTGTACAGCATTTCAACACGATAGCCAATGCAGTAGATATTCCTATGATTTTATATAATGTTCCGAGCCGAACAGGTTGTTGTATCAAACCCGAAACTTATGTACAGCTTGCCAAGAACCCGAACATTGTTGCGGTCAAAGAAGCAAGCGACAAAATTGGCGATGTTGCCAAGACGCTTTCTTTTTGTGAAAAGGACTTCACACTGTATACAGGTTGTGACGATATGACAGTACCCGTCATGTCTTTAGGCGGAAAGGGTGTTATTTCGGTATTTGCGAATGTATGTCCGAAAGAAATGCACGAAATCGCAAAGTACTGTCTTGACGGTGACTTTAAAAAGGGAGCAGAAATGCACTTGCAGTATCTTGAACTGATGAACGCATTGTTTTGTGATGTTAATCCCATTCCCGTCAAGGAAGCAATGAACATGATGGGATATAATTGCGGAAGATGTCGTTTGCCGTTGGTTTCCCTGAACGAAAAGAATTACGAATATCTCAAATCCGTCATGGCAAAATACGGTTTATTGAAGTAAAAATCCTAAAGGACAGGAAGTTGAAAACATGACAGATATAATTTTAAGCGGTTGTTGCGGAAAGATGGGGAAAGTCATTGTCAACGAGGTAGCCAAAAGAGAGGACTGTCGTATCGTGGCAGGAGTTGACATTTTTTCAGATAGCAATATGTCGTTTCCCGTATATGACGATTTCAGCAAGATTACCGAGAAAGGCGATGTCATTATAGATTTTTCCAATCCGGTAGTTTTAAAGGGTATGTTGAGTTATGCAACAGACAAAAAAATTCCCTGTGTTATCTGTACGACAGGCTATTCCGCAGAACAGACAGAAGATATCCGAAAAGCCTCACAGAAGATAGCAATATTTTATTCACGCAATATGTCATTGGGAATTAATTTATTGATAGAACTGTCCAGAATGGCAGAGAAAGTGTTAGGAAAATCTTTTGATGTAGAGATTATCGAGAAACACCACAATCAGAAAGTAGATGCCCCCAGCGGAACAGCATTGATGATAGCTGATGCGATTGCGAATACGATGGAGAACGAACCGCAGTATGTTTATGACAGACATTCCTATCGTAGAAAGAGAGAGCGTAACGAAATTGGCATACACGCAGTAAGAGGCGGAACGATTGTGGGAGAACATGAAGTTATTTTTGCAGGACATGATGAAGTGCTGACAATTACTCATCAGGCACAGTCCAAAGAGGTATTTGCGGTAGGGTCAATCAATGCAGGGATATATCTCAAAGGAAAAACGAGCGGAATGTATGATATGACCGATATGTTGCAGGAAAGATAAGCAGGAGGCAAGAACATGAGTGCTAAAATCACGGTTGCAAGTGATATCACATTGGTTACATTGCATAATGCCCCGACAGATATGGATTTTATCGCCACAGTATTTGAAGATATCGCCAATTTGAATATTGATGTAGATATGATTTCTCTGTCGCCGGTGCAGGGAACGACCACCAGTATTTCATTTACGGTACAAGATGATGACCTGATGACTTTATTAGGTTACACATCAAAATTAAAGAGCAAGAACATCAGACCAATAGTCAGCAGTGGAAATTCGATTATCAGTATAGCTGATGAAAACATGGAAAACACTCCGGGTGTAGCAGGAAAGATTTTCAGAGCGATAGCCAATTCTAAGGCAGACATCAGAATTATCACTACATCACAGGTACAGGTATCTGTTTTGGTTACGGACGCAGTTTTTGAACAGGCATACAGTGCATTAAGTACTTGTCTGGATTCATAATCTTATGAAAACAGCAATATTATTATGAGAGGAAAAAAGGAGTGTTTGTCTGACCGAAAGCGAAAGATTGACACTCCTTTTGCGATTTTTCTTTGGCAAGCATTGAGGCGGTTTTCGACAAAAACTTTTTGGCTTATCTTGTTCGGATTATTTATCAACGGTTTGGCGGTGAAACTTAAAAGTTTTTTGTCCACTTTTTTTCAAAAAAGTGGGCGGGATTTTAAAGGGCGGCAGCCCTTTAACAGATTGTTTTCAGACAAAATTTGCGTACGCAAATTTTGATTTGTCATTGAGGAGTTTAAGGGTGTTGCCCTTAAAAATCCCACAAGGGGTTTCACCCCTTGACCCCACGAACTTTTTGAAAAAAGTTCGACAAAAACTTTTAATTGTCATAGCT
>CACYDZ010000047.1 GCA_902773265.1 uncultured Ruminococcus sp. | reverse complement strand
ACATTGACGAAATTGGCAAATACACCGTCCTGCTTACCCAGTTCCACAAAGCCGAAATGTCCCGTAGACATTTTTTTCAGTTCATCTTCCTCCAGCATGATTTTCAGCATATCATTGATAACATCTGTCAGATTTGTTCCCGAAACGGTATCATAAGTTGTGGTTTGCTGTGGCGTATCGTAATCCACCATGGAGCGGAAAAGAGAAATCGAACCTGTATAGGCAACACCGATAACTGCTGCTATCAGACATATCATGACAAACAAGGGATAATGTTTTTTGACATTGTTTCTGGCGGATTTCTTGAATGTTTTTCGTTTTTGTCGCTTTGTCATCTCCATGATAAGAACCTCCTTTTTCAGTTATTGAATGTGACATCAATACTCATTACTTCGCTGTCTGTACCTGTTCTCATATAAGGCCCCCATACGCCTAAACCTGATGTGGTAAATTGGTGCATATTGCCTATCTTCATGTAACCATACGGATTTTCCCAACGCAGTTTGATAAAGAGTGTGCCGGGAAAAGTCTGACCGTTGTGGGTGTGACCGCAAAGCAGTAAATCACAACCCGCTTTTTCCAGTTCTTCAAATTCGTCAGGTTCGTGGTAAATCACCAGCACGGGATATTTCTTATCGACATCTTTCAGCAGTTCATCAGGACTTAATCTTGTTCCCGTAGCAGAGATGATTTTTTCGCTGTCGTTTCTTCCCGAAAGGTAGAATTTGTTGTCAATCAGTACATTTTCATCGCACAGCAGATGAATATTTGCTTTTTGTAAAAATTCCACCATTCGGTCATCACGATGTAAAGTCTTGTCAGAATTGACGGTGAAACCGACAAACAAAGTTTCGCTGATATCATGATTTCCCCAGCAGGCATAAGTGCCGTACTTACTTTTGATACTGCCAAGCAACTGACAAAGTCTTTCAGGATTGTCGAGAGCATTATAATCGTTGTCGAAAATATCCCCCGCAATCACTACCAAATCCGCATTCTGTTTATTAATAATATCTACCATCTGTTCAATATGCGGTACACCGATACTGTATCCCAAATGTAAATCGGCTACCAGAACGACTTTCATCTTGTCCATACCCTTAACTGTCTTGTTTATCTTGAGCGAATGTTCGGTAAGATGTACCTTTTTGGCATGAACCATGCCGTAAACAGATGTTCCTGTTACTATCAGGAAAGCAAGCGTTCCGGCAACCAGTCGGACAGAAGTTTTCATGACGAATTTTTTTCTGTCTTTTCGGATAACACCAATTATCTGCACGACCAAATCTGTCAGAGTGACACTCAGGAAAAGATATTCAAAAATACCTATCCAGTAATTGCTCAGTAACTGTCCTGTGTGTTTGATTTGGGTGTTGAGCGGTAAGAGATAACTCCATAACGGCAACAGGGCAACCAATGTGAAAATAACCGAAAAAATAATTCTGAACGGTTTTCCCGAAAAGATTTTCAGCGGTATGGCACTCAGAAAGCGGAAAATCCGACTGACAATGTACACACATACCAAAGCATATACAGGTGATAATAAAAAACCTATCATAATTGCAACACGCCTGCTTTCTCAAGTATTTTCTTTATTATAACAAAAATCGACTTTAATTTCCATATAATCATAAAATTTTTTAGCGGAGTGGTTGAATGATTTTCGGAAATGCGTCATTCGTATGATAGAAAAACAACTTGTAGCGGTGAAAATAAAAGTTTTTGTCCTCCTTTTTCGGCAGGAAAAATTGTTCGAAGCAGTTTCGGGGTGTCAGTTTCTTGACAGGTGTTTAAAGGGTTTGGAAACACAGATGCTGTGACAGCCTTTTAATCGGATAAAATTCAAATTGGGTCAAGGTTTAACAGGTTTATCGGGGAAGGCGTTCACGATAAGCCTATTGACTATTTTTTTTTGAAATGATATAATTTTTACAAAATTCGACATGGAGGGTTCTATCATAATGACTGATAATACAATACAAGTAAAATATTTCAGCGGATATATCCGAAACTGGAAAAAACTCTGCAAAGAACTGGAAATTTCACCGACACTTGACCGTAAACAGCGTGAAAGGGAAATCCTTATCTGTGCCTATAAAAAATGGCAGATGGAAATGATGAACCATCTTTGCGGTATGTTTGCGATTGTTATTTGGGATAACAGTTTACAGAAACTGTTCTGTATCAGAGATAATGTCGGGCAGAAACAAATGTTCTATACTGTTGTGGAAAATGAAATGCTGTGTTCGGGAGATATCAACGAAATTGTTGCCGACAGCCGTGTGACAAAAAAACTGAATAAGCGTATGCTTCAGCAATATCTGTTTTACGGTTATCCTATCGGAGAAGAAACTTTCTATGAGGGTATCTGCAAACTTATGCCCGGACATTATGCCGTATGGGACGGCAAGGAAGTAAAGGTCTGTTGCTACTGGAAACCCGTCTTTACCCCCGACTATACGAAAACGGCTGAGGAATGGGCTGACGAAATTCAGAAAACAGTTACCGAAATCCTCGATGAAGAACGGGAAGATACACAACTGCCTTACAAGGAATCTTTCTTGTCGGGTGGCGTGGATTCTTCTTATTTATTTGCGGCAAGCGATGCACAGTGTGCCAACACTATCGGTTATGCGGAATCGGGATTTGATGAATCATCATTGGCAAGATATACAGCAGAAGTTCTCGGAAAGAATTTCTGCGTGAAAATGATAACTCCTGACGAATATTTTGCCAGAATACCTGAGGTCATTGATAAAATGGGACAGCCTCTTGGCGATGCGTCTGCGGTTGCGTTTTCGCTGGGGTGTGAGGCGGTCAGTCAAAAGACAAAGGTCGTTTATTCAGGAGAAGGTATCGACGAATTTTTCGGCGGTTACAACGCCCATAAAAGAGTGCTGGGCAAAGACTGGGTATATCTGACCTGTTCACATATTATGTCGGAAGAGGTTGTGAGGTCACTCATGCTGGATTTTGACGAAAATGTACGCTTTACGCAGCCTGTCGAAAAACTCTGGAATGAAGTTCAGGGACAGGACGAACTCAACAAAAAACTGACCATTGATATTTCTTTATGGCTGGAGGGGGATATCTACCTCAACACTGACCGTACAAGTACAGCGTGTGGCATAGAACTGCATACGCCTTTCAGTGATGTGAGATTGTTCAATGTGGCAAGTAAAATTCCTGCGGAAATGAAATTTGCTGAGGGGCATAATAAATATGTGTTCCGAAAAGCCGCAAGCAGTGTATTACCTGATGAGATTGCTTTCCGTCAGAAAGTCGGTTTTGCTGTACCTGTTCGTAAATGGCTCTCTGACGAAAAGTTCAATAAAGCTGTCGTGGAAAAACTTTTCGGCGAAACTTCCCGGAAATTTTTCAATCAGTCTGCCCTGAAATCTCTGTGGGAAAATTATCTGGGGGGCGATGAGTTCTCATGGGGCAGAATTTATGCGGTATATGTCTTTATTCTCTGGTATGATTTGAAATTCTGAAATTGGGTGATATTCAGTGATACTTGTCATAGAAAGCGTAGTCTTGTGTGTGCTGTTTACGGTAATGGTGTACATCATCTCCAGAAATCCTATAAATACACTCTATAACTATCCGCCGAAAATTCAGGAAAAAGTAAAATCCCTTGAAGAATACAAGGATAAAATCCCTACACAGAAAAATAAAATTGCCGCAAAAGTGTCTGCGTCTATACTGATAATTGCTGTTCTTAGTCTGGTTCTGCGGTACATCAACGGCTGTTCCCGTTTTACAGAGGGGTTTGGCTATGGGTTTCTGTTATGGACGATTGTCAACCTTTATGATGTGATAGTACTTGATATTATCTGGTTCTGCCATGACCCTCGTTTTGTATTCAAAGGTACAGAAGATATGGTTGAAGATTATCACGACTACCTTTTTCATATTAAAGGTTTCTTTATCGGAGAACTTCTGGCATTAATTATCTGTGCGGTTGTGGGTGTCATTCTGCAATTCGTGTTATAATATCCTGTTCACCCAATCTGCCTGAGCAGATTGGGTGTTAAGTTTTCAGCCGTTTAAAGGGCTTTGCCCTTTAAAATCCTACAAGGGGCTGCCGCCCCTTGACCCTGCCAACTTTTTGAAAAAAGTTGACAAAAACTTTT
>CACYDZ010000046.1 GCA_902773265.1 uncultured Ruminococcus sp. | reverse complement strand
TAATTACCACACAACCTCCCACACAATTACCAACTGTTCTGACAACCACAACTTCTACCGAAAAACCTACACAAAAGACTTCTGAAAAAGCTGTCGTTTCGGCAACACAACCTCCTGTACAACAACTTTCCTCACAACCCTCTACACAACTAACCACTTCTCCTGCACAGATAATTCCCTATCAGATAAACGAAACTCCCATTGTCACAGAAACACCGCAGGAAAATAATGATGTTCCCATTGAACAGGAAATTCCACAGCCCATTCCTGTTCCCGCAACAGAAACACCTCTCCCCACTGAACCCGAAAAAGTTTATCTCTACAATGACGGTACTTATACAGCAACCGCTTTCGGCTATGACGGAGATGTGACCATTACTGTTACGGTTAAGGAAGATACCATTACCGATATCAAAGGCACGACAACAGAAAGTGATGACTATTATTTTTCAATGGCAAAAAAAGATGTTTTCCGACAAATTTTAGACAGACAACAACCAAATGTTGATGCTTGTTCGGGAGCAACTTATAGTTCCAATGCCATTATGCAGGCTGTACAAAAAGCTCTGGATTCCGCCAGAAAACATTAAAATGATAATTTCAGCCATAATCAAATACCCAAAGACGCTGTCTGTTGATGTTTAACAGACAGCGTCTTTTATCGCTTAAAAGTCAAGGTAACACAACGACAGAATAACTTTACCTTTGATATTTTTTCTTTGCAACAGCACCTACTGTACAACTGTCACCGCTTTTACTTCTGTCGTCAAATAAACAAAGAAATTCTTATTCAAGATTATAAAAATAATGAAACGGTCGTTACAGACATGATTATCCCTGTAATATCTGCAAGCAAAGCACAAACCACTGTTTTTTCTACTTTGGTTACATTGATACTGCCAAAATACATAGCAATCACATAAAATGTCGTTTCTGTAGACCCCATCATTACACTTGCCACTTTGCCGACAAATCCATCTGGAGAATAATTTTCCAGAATATTATCCAGTACAGCTAAAGCACCACTGCCACTTATAGGGCGTATTAAAGCCAGCGGTAATACTTCAACAGGAAATCCACATTTTTCACAAAAAGGCTTTAATACTGAACCGACAAAATCAAACAGACCGCTCTTCTGCATGAGAGTAACCATTAATACAAGACCGATAATGGACGGAGCAACTGTCAGCATAGTTTTCAGACCTTCCAAAGCTCCATCTGTAAAAATACAAAATGCATTTTTCTTTCGGAAGAAAGCCACGAGAAGTATTACTGAAATTATCACGACTACCGAAACAGATGCAAAATCATTCATAAGTATTTACCTCAGCTTTTCCGGAAAAGAATTTTTACACTCAGAATACCGACAGTCAAAGCAACGAATGACGAAATCCATACACAAAAAATGATTTCCATAGGAGCGATACTGCCATGGGCTGTCCGCAAAGTGGCAACAGTAGTAGGAATCAGTTGAATAGAAGCGGTGTTTATCACTACGAAAGCAGACAAATTACGGTCGGTGGTATCAGAACCGTTGTACATAGCAGAAACAGCTTTCAAACCTGCGGGAGTAGAAGCATTACCAATACCAATAAAGTTAGCAATAATATTGGTGCTGATATATGCCATTACTTTTTTGTTATGTTTATAATCAGGAAACAGGAATTTCAGCACGGGAGAAAACAGTAATTGAAGATTATCAATAATACCGCATTTTTCCGCAATATTCATAATACCGTTCCAAAGAGCTATTGAAACCGAAAGTGTAAGTAACAGTTTTGTAGAAACACCGATACTTTCTGTAACAGCACAGGCGATATCTGTTCCATGACCGTTGTAAATCCCATAGATAGCGGATATAACAATAAAACTTACCCATATAATATTCATTTTACAAATTCCTTTCTCAGTAAACGGGAATTTTTAAGCGGTTATTCTGTGTTAGCAATATATTCAGAAACAGCTGTCAATATGCCAGAGAACAAAAATCACCCCAATAATACTCCATAAAAAAATGTCGGTAAATTGCTTTACCGACATTTTTCTTTATGGAAATGAAATTATTTGATTTCAACTTCTGCTCCGGCTTCTTCAAGTTCTTTCTTGAGAGCTTCAGCATCGTCTTTGGAGATAGCTTCCTTGATAGCTTTGGGAGCACTTTCAACAAGTTCTTTGGATTCTTTAAGTCCAAGACCTGTAATCTTTCTGACAGCCTTGATAACACCCATTTTGCTTGAACCGAAGGATTTGAGAATAACATCAAATTCTGTTTTTTCTTCAACGGGAGCAGCTTCAACGGGAGCAGCAGCAACAGCAGCGGCAGCGGATACACCAAATTCGTCTTCTACAGCGTGAACAAGTTCAGAAAGTTCAAGAACGGTGAGTGTTTTCAATGTTTCAATAATACCTGTAATTTTTTCAGATGCCATGATAAAAACCTCCATATAATAAAATTGATTTTGTTTGAATAATTATTCAGCAGTTTCTTCTGTAATGCCTTCATTTTCCTTGTCTACGATAGCCTGTACAGCACGGGCAAACGCAGAGATAGGTGCCTGGAATGCACCAAGTACATTTGCAAGCAATACTTCACGGGACGGCAGTTTTGCCAGACTTTGAATTTTTTCCAGACTG
>CACYDZ010000045.1 GCA_902773265.1 uncultured Ruminococcus sp. | reverse complement strand
GACAAGTTCTCCGGCGGGGGTAACGCCGTCCATAGAGGACATATTGGTATGTAAATGGAGTTCCACACGCTTTTTTTCGGCATTGTCAACCACTTCGGTAAGTTCTGCTTTGGAAATCGCTTTCGCTGAAAAAATGGTGTCTTTGATGTAGTTATCGTACTCAACCATTCCTTTGACGACAATAACATCACCTTTTTTGATTTCTTTTAATACTTCGGCATTCTTCACCTTATCGAATACTTTAACGACAATCGAACTTGTATAATCTGTGATTTTGAAAGTGGTAATGGAATATTTGCCGTCTTTGGTGATTTTGCTTTCGGCATCAAAGATTTTCCCCCAGATGTTGGTATTTCCCAGTTCCTGAGTAAGGTCTTTGATAGGGGTAGGTTTGTCTTTGGAGAGTGTGCCGTAAATGGATTGATAACTTCCTGTTACCAGTTGGGGGTATAAGGATTCACCACTGCGGATTTCGATGGTTTTTTCCGTTTTTTCGGCTTTCTGACGGGTAGGTTTGCTTTTAGCCGTTTCCATAGCACTGTTGTAGTCTTCCATTTTTGTAACGGCAGTTTCACGGATTTCTTTTTCTATGGCATTTTCTCTTTTGAAAATGCTGACAGGCTGTACACTGTCCACTTCCAGAACGCCGTCAAAAACAACCGCAAAGTCCAGATGAAATTCTTCCTGAATGATTTTTTTCAGAGCCTTATCAAAGCCTTTGTGCAGTAAGATAGCCTTTCCGCCGTGTTGCAGAGTAACGGTCAGTTGATTGCCGTTTATCGTGGCAACTGACCCGTTGAGTGACCCGTTATAGGTAGGAGTTTGTCGTTTCAGTTCAATGATGAGTTCCTGATAATATTCCGCATTGAACAGTTCACTTGGAAATTCAGGTCTGATTTTTACAGAATAGGGAGCAAGTTCAGAATTTTTAATTTTTTCTTCCAGTGTATATAATATATGGCGTTCAATCAGTCTGTTTAATCTGACATTGATGACCAGTTTCTTTTCGTTTTTGTGGTAGACAATCTCTGAAATTTCAGCGTTGTCAAAAGCAAGAGAAATATCGTTGGTATCAATGAATTTTGCAAATAAATCCTTAAACAGCATATTATAACAATTCAACTTCCTTTATGAGTTCGTCAATCAGCAATTCTTCGGGAACTTTCCGCAGAATTTCTCCTTTTTTGAAAATCAATCCTACACCGTCACCACCGGCAATACCGATATCTGCTTCTCTTGCTTCTCCCGGCCCGTTGACAATACAGCCCATTACCGCAACTTTAATGTTCTTCCGACAATTCTGCAGGCGTTTTTCCACTTCGTTGGCAATAGAAATCAGGTCAATTTTTGTTCTTCCGCAAGTCGGACACGATACAAACTGTACACCGTCCTTTCGTAAATCAAGAGCTTTCAGAATATCTTTTGCGGCATAGATTTCTCTTACAGGGTCAGCGGTGAGAGATACACGGATAGTATTGCCGATACCCTGTAATAATAATGCACCCAGTCCGGCTGAAGATTTGATGATGCCCATTCTTTCGGTACCCGCTTCGGTAACGCCTAAGTGCATGGGATAGTCACATTTCTGTGAGGCAAGCTGATAAGCCTCCACCATTGTTCTGACACTTGAGGATTTCATTGACAGCACGATATTGGTATAGTCAAATTTTTCCAGCAGTGAGGCATGATACAAGGCACTTTCGCAAAGTGCCTGTGCAGTAGGAGAACCGTATTTTGCCAGAATTTCTTTTTCCACAGACCCCGAATTGACCCCTATTCGGATAGGGATTTCTCTTACTTTGCAGGCATCCACGACAGCTTTTACTCTGTCATCACTGCCGATATTTCCCGGATTGATTCTGATTTTGTCCACGCCTGCCGCAACGGATTCGATGGCCAGACGGTAATCAAAGTGGATATCTGCCACTACGGGCATGGATACATTTTCTTTCAGTGCGGGGATAAGTTTTACCGCTTCCATATCAGGAACGGCAATTCTTATGATTTCACAGCCTGCCTTTTCCAGTTCGGTTGCCTGCTGTACAGTTCTTTCGATATCGTGTGAGGGAATGTTAATCATAGACTGTATGGAAACAGGTGCATCACCGCCTATGTACAGATTGCCTACTTTTACTTTTTTGGTCATTACAGAAAACCTCCTTGATTTTTTGTCGTAAATGGGTAATGGAGTTTTTTTCGATTAAAGGGCTACCGCACTTTAAAATCCTGCCCACTTTTTTGAAAAAAAGTGGACAAAAAACTTTTAAGCTCACTCCGTTCGGATTTTCTGTCAATTTATTGTGAAAGGATTATTGTAATATGGCTTTTCGACTTTTAAAGCAAGAGGGATATGCAAGACGTGGTGAACTGGCAACAGTTCACGGCACAGTACAGACCCCTTTATTTATGAATGTTGCCACTTGCGGAGCAATAAAGGGTGCTGTGAGTGCATTGGATTTGCAGGAATTAAAATGTCAGATTCAGCTTTGCAACACTTACCATCTGCATTTAAGACCTACCGATACGATTGTCCGACAGTTAGGCGGTATCCATCAGTTTACCCGTTGGCATTCCCCCATTCTCACCGACAGCGGAGGATTTCAGGTTTTCTCTTTGGCAAAACTGCGGAATATCAAAGAAGAAGGTGTTTATTTTTCTTCGCATATTGACGGACATAAGATTTTTATGGGGCCTGAAGAAAGTATGCAGATACAGTCCAATTTAGGGTCTACCATTGCTATGGCTTTTGATGAATGTATCGAAAATCCTGCCGAATATCACTATACCAAAAATTCTGTTGCCCGTACAACACGGTGGCTGGAACGCTGTAAAACAGAACTCTCACGATTGAATACATTGGAAAATACAATCAATCCACAGCAGATGTTGTTCGGCATTAATCAGGGAGCAACTTTTGACGATATCCGCACCAACCATATGAAAACCATTCGGGAACTGGATTTATCGGGATATGCTATAGGCGGACTGGCTGTGGGTGAACCTGCCGAAGTGATGTATCATGTTATCGAAACAGTGGAAGAGTATATGCCCAAAGACAAACCAAGATATCTTATGGGAGTGGGTACACCGACAAATATTCTTGAAGCGGTATACCGTGGAATAGATATGTTTGACTGTGTTATGCCTAGCCGTAACGCAAGACACGCTCATGTGTTTACGTCTGTCGGCATACGAAATATGATGAATGCCAAGTATACGCTTGATACCTCTCCTGTTGATGAAAAATGTGACTGTCCTGTTTGTCGGCATTTTGACAGAGCCTATTTACATCACCTTTTTAAAAGCGGAGAAATGCTGGGTATGCGTCTTGCCGTTATGCACAATATTTATTTTTACAATACTCTCATGGAAAAAATCCGAAATGCACTGGATAACGGTACTTTTACAGAATTTTACCGTCAATATAAAGATATTCTCGGCACAAGAATATAATTTAGGCTTGCATTGACGGGAAAATATGGTATAATGAACTCTGTTGTTTTACATAAAAGAAAGGATTGAATGGAAATGAAAAAATTGATGTTGGTTTTACTCAGCGTTATGACCGTCTTCGGTCTTTCATCATGTATGGGAACAGGCAGTCAGGACGGTAACGCACAACAGGCTTCAACAGGCGGTATGATTGGTATGATTGCCGTTTATGCCGCAATACTGATAGGAATGTATCTTATCTTTATAAGACCCGGTTCTAAAAAGAAAAAAGAAGAAGAGGCTTTGCGTGACAGTCTTGAAATAGGTGACGAAATTATTACCATCGGCGGTATTACAGGCAGAGTAGTAAGTATCAAAGAAGACGGTTCATTTATTCTGGAAACAGGCTCCGACAGAACAAGAATATTGTTCCAGAAATGGGCATTGTCGTCTATTGTAACCGAAAAAACTCCCGCTGAGCCTGTTGCGGAAAAGAAAAAAGCGAAGAAGAAAGCCGAAGAAAAATAATATTTTTATCAGAATAAAAAAAGCTGTACCCCTGAAAAAATCAGGTGTACAGCTTTTTTATTTCTGAAATAAAACTCCGAACGAAGTGAGCGTAAAAGTTTTTTGTCCACTTTTTTTCAAAAAAGTGGTGG
>CACYDZ010000044.1 GCA_902773265.1 uncultured Ruminococcus sp. | reverse complement strand
GCTGTGACAACTGAAAGTTTCGGTCAAGCCTTTTCAAAGGCTTGTGGGGTTAAGGGGCAACGCCCCTTAGCAGGATTTTAAAGGGCGACAGCCCTTTAATCGGCTAAAAAATCCAAACAAAATTTGCGTATGCAAATTTTGAAAAAGTTCGACAAAAACTTTTTCGGCTCACTTCGTTCGTACTTATTCAGTTCGGCTTGATTAATGTATCAAGGTCAGCTCTCGGAAAAACTTCCAGTTTTCCCCCTCGTGTGGCATTGTAGACTTTCATTCCTGCTTTGTCACACGCTTTTTTTGCGTTCTCATAGGATAAAGTAGAATAGTATAGGTTATGCACAACTTTATCTTCTACATCTTTATCGTAATCGTCACAAAAATAGTTCTTGACGGTGTTATCAATAACTTTATTACCGTCTTTGTCAGTCATATTACTGAAATTGTGGTCAACACCTATCAGATAAACTTCTGAAAATCCCATATAATAGGCAAGCTGTATACAGGTAATCGTAACTGTTCCCACACATTCCAGACACTTCGCTGCGTCATAAGAAAACCCGTGATTATTTTCTACAAAATGAATATTGAAATAATACGCATCATGGATATCAATATTATAGTACCATTTGAACACTGACGGAATAAATTTATATTCACATTCTATAGCGTTGACCTCATCTTCAATATTTTCCATAATGACATTATCTTCACAGATATAAAAAGTCGGTCGCCATTCCGTTTTAGGAAATATCTTGAATATTCGGTTCATACCAAAAGTATATTCCCCTCTTTGGTGGAGTATTGTCAAATCTTCTGCTTTCAGACTGGGACCGTTACCACAGATGAAACATCTTTTTCCTTTATATTTGTTTTTCAATGCCGCTATTTTCTTACCGTCCGCAAAATGTTCAAAATGCTCCTGCACAAACGGTCTTGTTCTGGCATATAAAGAATTTTTTGCCCTGCCGACAATACTCATTTTTCTTTCCCCTTGTTTTTCTTGAATATATTGTATAAAAATTGTTTACTGTTCATTTCTATTGCTTTCAGCCCTAAAACAACCGCTGACGCTTGTAATAGCTTTGCTGTTCGGAACAGTCCTGAAGTGTCTTTCAAATCGTCATAGCAATAATAATAGTAATGATAGCGTTCTTTACGGCTCATCTGTTTGAAATCTGCTATCTGCCTGACATACATCGTATATCCTATGGGATTTCTGATGAAAATACCTCTCCCCTGCATAGTCAGTCCGCCTTCAAGATAGTCCCCCAGATAAATTTCTTCATTTGTCCAGCGGATTTTATAGCCGTCATGTGCCATTCTTGACCATACGATATCTTCTGTAATAAAATTCTCGTTCTCAATTTCAGGAAACGGATATTTTTTCAGTACCTCAAGATAAAATACTTCCGACTTATCCCCTGTTATCCCGTATTTATCCCTTTCCAGAGAATTGATATCTACATAATCCTTGCCTTCAAAAGTCGTGCCAATCAGTTTTCCTTCGGGCGTTCTTCGTATACCTGAAAATCCTGCAAATCCTGATTTATCCTCTATACCACTATCAATTTCAAAAATCTTTTCAACCGCATTTTCGGGCAACCAGTCGTCTGAATCTACAATGAAAAACATTCTTCCTTTTGCCATTTGCACCGCTTTATTAATTGCCCTGTGCTTTCCACCATTCTCTGTCTTGAAATACCTGATTTCAAACCCATTATCACATTTCTGCCACTGAGAAAATTTTATCTCTGCATTGTCCTTTGACCCGTCATCAATCACAAGCCATTCAAACGCTTTTATATGTTGTTTTCGCAATGATAAATACAGTCTTTCCACTATATCTGCTCTGTTATATAAGGGCGTGAAAATAGTAAGCTCCATACTTAATCCCCTCCAAAATTTGCGAATGCAAATTTTGCCTGAAAGTTTTTGTCCGCTTTTTTCAAAAAGTGAAAGGCATAGCCTTTTTCGTGGGAAGAAAATCGTTCACAGTGATTTTTGGGCAACAACCCTTTAATTGTCGGTGAAATGTCCGAAAAAGGTTTTCCTGCCGTCTGATGAGGTTTTTCTGAACTTCATTCGCCATGACAGTTTATAAAAAAAGGTGTCTTTTGCTCCGATGATTTCATTGTACTTGTCTTTTTTGTAGGTGTCGTTCATCACATTCTGAAAATCATCTACTTTGGAATTGTTGAATGGTAATTCGTCTATCAAATCTTTTGCCTGCGGTATATTATCATACACCATACACATGAAATAATCAACTAAAAGATAATCAATCAGATAATTTTTCTTTTCCCAATATGCCAGAAATAATTCATTCATACATTTCTGTATGACACAACCTTTCTGACAACCGTTAATGAACGATGTCCAACGATAACCTGAAATGTAAGAGGTTTCTTTCACGGCACGCTTACAGGTGTAAAACTTTTCTTCAAATATGCTTTCAGGTATCGTGTTCGGCACAAAAACTGTTGCATCAATCCATAGCCCTCCGTGTCGGGATAACAAATTCATACGGAGTATGTCCGAAAACTGAGCATTAGTAATGAGTTTTCTTTCATACTTTTCCATAATATAAGGGGGGAAATCTGTGTATTTGTCAAGATTTTCCTTTTCTATCAGATAGACAGGGTGTTGGGTAGAACTTTTTATACTATCAATACATTTCTGTACCAATTCGGGTGCATCATCATATCCCTGCATCCAGCTTACCCATATCGGTGCTTCGGCACTGTACTGACAATTATCCTTATAATCTTTATACTTATCTGTAATATACCCAAATTCTTTGTTCAGTTTCTTCAGAACTAATTTATGTTTCTTTTTGTAAATTCCCTTGAATAACTTTATACCGTTAAACATCGTTGCCAGTGCAGTTAAAATGCCCAGTGCTATCTCCCCGTGAGAAAAATTTTCTTTAAGTACTCTCAGCGGAAGTATTACCCTGTTTTGAAATAAAGATACGATTTTTTTCATCAACAATACCCCTCAATTATATACCGTAGTTAAGGATATTTCTTATATGTGCCGTGAAAGAAAGCCCTTTCGCACTGTTGCAAAACAAAAAACTGATTTTATTTATCAGGTTCATATGAGAAACATCTTGTTTTGTCAGATGTACACTTGTCCGGTACTGCTGTAATTTTTTTCTGCCTTGTTTGTCTTTGTCGATAGGCTTGTTCTTCAATATCATCTGATAGTGATACAAACAAACTTCACAAAACGATAACTTCGTTTCTTTATAAATATTCGGATATTTCCTTTCGGCAAGCAACATTCTTTCCCTTACACCATCTACCATATCCAACCGCTGTAAAGTGTATTTTCCCATAATACTGTTGCTTCTCTGAAAATAATAGTAACATTCTCTGTGCAGATAGACAATTCTTTCTGCTCTGTCCAGAATTTTAAAGGTGAAAAACTCATCTTCATTGAGTTTTCCTTTGATAAAACGGAAATCTCCGATTAAATCTGCCTGATACAACTTATTCCATGCTGTCGTGCGTACCTTTGTATTGCCAACTGTCGTGAGTATCGCCTGTTCTGAATCCATAATTTCATATTCTTCGGATAAATCAGGACAATTTTCTTTTCCCTCATATACCCAAAGTACATTGAATGCGACTATCTGTGCATGACATTCCTGCATTTTTCTGACCGAAATTTCATAGGTTTCCAAATCAATCCAGTCATCACTGTCAATAAAACTGATATACTCTCCTGTGGCAATGTCAAGCCCTTTGTTTCTGGCATCGGATAATCCACCGTTTTCTTTGTGAATGACCTTTATCCTCTTGTCCTTTTTCTGAAAATTATCACATATCTCTGCACAACTGTCTTTTGAACCGTCATCAACCAGAATAATTTCCAAATTGTGATAGGTCTGGTTAAGTATACTCTGTAAACACCTTTCCAGATAATTTTCTACATTATATATCGGTACTATCACACTGATAAGAGGTGTATTCTCCATGTTTATTTTACCTCATACTTCCTGTCGCTCTTTGAAAATGCAAAATAACATTTGTACAATAATTTATAGGCAAACGGCAAATAGAAAATTAAAAAACAATCCATCTTCATTCTTGATGTGAGTATTCCTGATTGTTTTGCCTTTGCGTACTGCTTTTTGATATCGGCTTTTACCTTGCTCTTTTTATCGGCAAACGGCTTTGTCGCATTGTTGGTAACAAACATACGGTAAAGATTGATGTTGTTTGTCAGCAGTCCTGACAACGCTATCTTGTAAAATTCATCATCGCTGTTTTCAAACAGGGCAACTATTCTTTCTCTTACGGTAATGCCGTCAAAAAGTTTCTTTTCGGTAATACTTGATGTCGCCGCTGAATTTTTACGCAATATATAGTGATACAACGGTCTGTCCTCAAAAATGGATTTTCGGGCATTCCTGAACACTTCTACATTGAACAGATAATCTTCGTTGATTTTGATATCCTTCGGCATTCGGATATCGCCTATCACTGCTTTGGTGTACAGCTTATTCCATATTCCCGGTTCAACAAGATTGTTGCCTGCCATCAAATCCCGTAATCCCTGACGGCTATCCTGTTCTCTTAATGTACCTGTGTTGAAATAATAGTCTACCCTTGACGGAAATACCATCTGATAGCCACAATGCGATATATCGGCTCCATATTTTAACGCATTATCCAGCAAATGTTCATACATATCAGGTTCTATATAATCATCGCCGTCTACAAATCCTATATAATCTCCTGTGGCTTTATCCAGTGCCTTGTTTCTGGTATCAGATACCCCTGTGTTTTTTTTGAATATGGGAATAACTCTTTCGTCTTTTTTGGCATACTTCCTTATCACATATGCCGAATTGTCTGTTGACCCGTCATCAACCACAATAATTTCCAGATTTCTATAAGTCTGACTTAAAATACTGTCCAGACATCTCGGTAAATACTGTTCAATATTGTAAACAGGTACTATCACCGAAATTTTATACTTTTCTCTATCTGACATAACCTACACCATTGTTTTCTCTTAATTTCTGTATCATTTCCTGCTTTTTGCTGTCGTTAAATTCGTCGCTCCGCATAGTATAAGTTTCATCAAACTTAATGGTATTTTCCATTTCCTGTGTTCTCTTTCTCATAAAATCTTCGTAAGTACTGATGATTTTTGCGGGATTTCCTGCTACCACACTGTTATCGGGTACACTCTTGGTAACAACACTTCCTGCCCCGACAACCACTCTGTTCCCTATGGCAACACCCGGCAGAATGACACTTTCTGCACCTATGAAAACATCATTGCCGATACTTACCGTGCCTATTCTGGTATAGCCTGTTTCGTTTTTCGTACTTGCATCATGGGCTAATATGTGTCCTCTCGGTGCTATTGTCACATTGTCCCCTATGGTTATCAGCCAGCAATGGGAATCATCTATAATTACTCCGCTGAAACGGTTGAAATTTTTTCCTACTTTTAGACCGTTCTGTATCAGAACTTCTGTCGGAATTTCTCCCCTTAATTTGTATATCAAGGATTTTATACCCATTTTTCTCAAATCCTTTCCAACATCTCTTCTACCGCCCTGACGGTGATTTCCTTTTCAAATTTCTTTCCACGCTCTGCGGATTGCTTTCGGTAATGCTGTAACATGCCTTTTTCGGTCAGTATCGTTTTTATGCCCTGATATAAATCTTCTTCGTTATTTTCGGTGACTATTCCATATTCGTTATGATAACCTAATTGCTCCTGCATACCTGAACATAAAGTAGTTACAACAGGTGTTCCGACAATCAATGCTTCGGTAACAGATGTGCTGAACCCCTCTGAATGTGATGAACAGACATATAAATCCGCATTTCTGACATATTTATATGGATTGACCCTGTAACCCATAAACCGAAATGTTTCTTCCAGATGATTTTTTTTCAGATATTCCTCTATTTTTTTCTGCTCGTCACCAACACCAAATATGTAAACCTTATTTTTTATCCCATCGTCACAAAGTCTTTTGTGGATTTTTGCCAGTCTGTCAAATCCTTTGACCTCCGTGATTTTCCCTACCGAACAAATATTGAAACATTCCTCTGAAAAAACAACATCGTCTATTTCTTCAGATGAAAGCCTGCGTATCTGTTCGCTTTCTATTGTGTTATAGAGTACTTCTATCGGTTTCTGAAAAGACAGCGTTCGGGTGAAATAATCTTTTGTCATCTTTGAAACACATATGGTATTGTCAAACGCTGTATAACATCTTTCCGCTTCCGTGTAATTTCTAAATCCCAGTTCCGCTACCGCTTTACTGTCTATCCGACAATGTATCCAGCTTACTTTTTTGATATTCGGATTTCTGCACCCTGCCAGTATCCTGGCCGGTACTCCCTCAAGATAGGAAACAATAATATCATAATTTCCTTTAATAAAGCGTTTGTACAAGGTTTCAGGTCTGAATAATTTGAAAATCTGTGTACTTCCTCTGAACTGCTTTCTGAAAATAAATTTGTAGTGAATATTATCATTCAGAAAATCTTTATTTACTCCTGTATCAAAAATACAGATAACTGTAATGTCGAATTTTGATTTGTCCATGTTATTGACAAGATTGACAAGCACTTTCTCTGCTCCGCCGTTGCCCAAAGTGGGTATCAAAAACATTACCTTTTTCATATTTTCTTTCCCACCTGCAAATCACCTTGATTTTCATTGACAAAATTTGCCTATGCAAATTTTGTCTGGATTTTTTAGCCGATTAAAGGGCTTTGCCCTTTAAAATCCCACAAGGGGCTGCCGCCCCTTGACCCTGCCCACTTTTTGAAAAAAGTG
>CACYDZ010000043.1 GCA_902773265.1 uncultured Ruminococcus sp. | reverse complement strand
CGGGGAGCTGGCCGGGAATGAGGCGGCGGAATTCTTTTCCCTGCTGAGGCGGGCCGGGTTCACGCAGTATTCTGTCTATGTCCATGAAGTGTATAAAAGGATAACGGCGAACAACCTGGAGTGAAAAAGGGAAACGGTAAAATTACACGGCGGAATGGAATTGCAGGGCCTGAAAAAGAAAAAGTGAATAAAATCAAGGGCTGCAGGGTATAGGGAACGCCCCGAGATTACATGGAGGGATGTAATCGCGGGGTGTTTTGGTATGTTTTTGAATGGTTGGTACCGGAAAAGGGTCCGGTAATTACTGTGCGGGGATACTGCCGGGTTATAAAGAACGGAAATGAAAAAGGGTGTATATTTGCTGTTTTTTCATATTTTGCATGTTGTGGTTGATTTGTGCAGATAGTATATTTTAATCAGTCTGAAAGGATAAGGAAACATAACCATTCCGAAGTGAGCACTGTGTCTTATGGCTGGTTTCACTTTTGGAAATAGTATTGGAATAAGGATACAGGAAAAATACTTGTATTTTATCCTGACCAAAGTATGAAACGGAGGATAAGCATTATGGGGAACCTGTATACGATAGAGTTTACAAACGAGGAATTATCTGAACTTGTCGGCGAAGCCCAGGGATATTGTTCCTATTCCAAAAAGACAAAATCCATGGGCGGCTTCGATATATTAACTTTAGTAATGACTGCGATACAGGTGGTAACGGCTGTTCTGTGTGTCCCAGCACTCGCTGAAGCATTGGAATCAGGAAAAGTAACCCTGAAAAGACAGGGAATTGATTTTGTAACAGATAAAAAAACGAACATCATAAAAGGGTTAATGAAGGATGAGGTTTTCAGGAGGGAAGTGACCGATGCTTTATCCAAAGGCGAATTGATTATTAATGGTACGGTAAGGGATAAAGCTGAAATTCTGAAAAAAATAAATGAAATGGAAGAAAAAGATGAGAGAAGCCAACGAAACTGAAAAAGAGATTATTCTTGCCAATAGGCATATTTTGAATCAGGAATGTCGTGAATCATTCTATATAAATATGTCCGAGCGTTTAACAAGCGGCATTAAAGTAATGGGACTGGAAGATATACAAATTGCTCTTGTCTATTGTTCCACTTTAAACAAACATACATGCATAGAAACAATACAAGAAATACCAGATACGTATTTTTTTGTGCTGGATGGACATCTTCAGGAAATGCTGTCGTCACTGGGCTACTTGTTTTATGCATTTGGAACAAATGATTTCAAAAATGCAAGCTGGACAAATTTACTGGAAATGCTGCCGGCGCATCAAAAAAGACTTAAAAGCACAGCTTGTTTATTTTTAGCTGAAAAAAGCCTGATTGATTGTAACCTTAACAAAGCAGAATACTATATGGATGAATTTGATAAGTGCCGTTTGAATAATGATGATTACAAAGGAGAATTTGGAAAATATGAATTAAATCTTTTTATGCTTAAATTTGAACGTGAGAAGATGGCAGAAGCATTTAGCATGAATTTCTATGTATTTCATGAATTGGCGCATATAGTATATGCCAAAAAGCGTAATCAGATGGATGAATGTATATCTGCCTATCACTCTTATTCTGATACGTTTGAGGAAATGTATCATTCTGCAATCAAGGCATTTCCGGATGAAAAAGTGGATTATCCATATGAGGATATTATATGTGATGCATACGCATTAGTTTTGCTTTTTGAAATGGTATATGAAAATTATAAGGAATTTAATTACGAATATATGGTCAATTCATACATTTGCTCTGTTGTTAATTTGACTATATTAGATTCTATTATTTCACGTGATCATGCTTCTGAAACCTGGTATGTATTATGCTGGGTTAGAATAATGGCGGCGCTGAACATTGCCGGGACAGTATTATCAATTAGAAAAGAAAATCCAAAAATATTGTTTGATATACAAAACAGGATGGAGCACTGTCATATGGTTTATAAAAATTTTAAAGAAATAATTTTAAATGAAATAAAACAGATAGAGTCAACTGGTATTCAGATCGTCGAACAATATGCAACCGGATCAAAAGAATGGCTGGAATTATATAATAAAATAATTGCTCGAATAAAAGAAATACGATAAGTTGCCGATTGATATGTCATGTTTCGGCATCTGTTCCTGAATCTTCTTTATTTTTCAGTTTGGATTCGTTTTTTTCTTTACTCGCTCTTTGGGTACAGTGACGCATAATCAATATCACAGATTTCCTGAACATTGTTCCGATAGTATTCCTCATACAGGGAGGGTACT
>CACYDZ010000042.1 GCA_902773265.1 uncultured Ruminococcus sp. | reverse complement strand
CGTAGTAATAAATGTAGACTTTTATTAATTAAGTACTCCAAAAAACACACAAACTCTGTACTTAATTAGGTACAGAGTTTTAATAATGATATAATTACTGATTAACCGTATCCTTGAAAATTTTTCCTGCTTTAAACACAGGGATTTTTGCTTCAGGAACAGTTGTTAATTTATCTGTATTGGGAACTTTGACAGTTTTTTCTTTACGGACACGCTGTTCAAATGTGCCGAAACCCAAAAGCTGAACTTTATTACCGCCAGCCACTTCATCAATAATTGTTTCAAGTGCTGCCGAAATAATCTTTTCAGCGTCTGTTGTGGAAACCTGTGCTGTTTTAGAAACCTTAGTGATTAACTCTCTTTTATTCATGCTTAAATTCTCCGAATAAAATTATGTATTGTTTTTGACATTCTCCCATAACTTGTTCAGTGTATCAAGGTCAGTTTTTTCAATAATAATATTTTGTTGTCTGGCAGACTGTTCCATTGCTGTAAATCTGCGTATAAATTTTTCACAAGCATTATATAATGTTTTTTCGGCGTCAATGTGAGCAAATCTTGCAATATTCACGGCTGAAAATAATACATCACCTAATTCTTCTTCAATATGTGATTGATTATCTTCATTAACAGCTTCATCTAATTCACTGACTTCTTCTTTCAGCTTATCCATCGCACCATGAATATCTGCCCAGTCAAATCCTACTTTACCGGCTTTTTTCTGTAATTTCTGACTTCTCATCAGTGACGGCAATGCTTTTGAAACACCCTCCAGCACTTCCGATTGTGTTTTCTGAGATTTAGTCTGCATTTTTATATTATCCCAGTTTTTCAGGATTTCATCAACTGTATCTGCCTCTACATTTCCGAAAATATGTGGGTGTCTGATAATCAGCTTTTTACAAACACCGTCAGCAACATCATCTATATTGAATGAACCGTTTTCTGTTTCTATTTCCGTATGGAAAACTACTTGCAACAGAACATCGCCCAATTCTTCTTTGAGCAACTCTTTGTCATCATTGTCGATGGCCTCTATTACTTCATAGGTTTCCTCAATAAATTCCTGTCGGATAGATTTATGTGTCTGTGCCTTATCCCAAAGACAACCACTGTCAGGATTTCTCAATACCTTAATAATTTCCACTAAATCATAAAATGTATAATTATTTTTCTGTTCAAATGCCATTTTATCAGAAATTCTCCTTTTTTTGATAGTAAGCAAGTTTCTCGTCCCGTTTCACTTCACAATAACCTAGCTTTGTATAAAAAGCATTCGTTCTTATATTCCAAAGTGGCGTATCAAGTTTGATTTTCTTAATACCAGAATAGTAGGTTTCCACCATTTTCATCAAGGAAAGACCATAACCTTTTTTGTGATGTAAACTATCTATAAATATTCTTCCAACATATAATGATTCGTTATTTTCGCAAAGAAAAAGAATCGCTCCACCAATTAATTCATCATCCACTACGAATTGGAACAAGTGTCCCTCATTCAGCATCTGTTCATGCCATATAACCGAATCATACTTGGGTGGATAGTCCCCAATTGTGCCTCCAACCTCTATATCTGTTTCAAATGCTCTTTTTGATATAGCAACAATTTTTTCTAATTGCATTTTTTCGGCTTTTTCTAATTTCATATATTATTCCCCATAAATTCATACTTTACACAAGTACAAATCAATTTGTTTTCCAATGTATCCGATATTTTGCAAATAGGTTCCTGTCGTCTCACTGTAAAACAACAGGTGTTTTCTAATCCAGGCACAATTTTGATAGCAAATTTTCAGATAATTTTACCGTAAAAGCCTATATTTTGAAAGTATTCTTGCCAGTTTATTACCTCCGGGTATTTCAGATAAATCTTCTGCGGTAATTCCTTTTAACAGGAGCAACATACCGAAATAAACTACCATCGCTACAATTAAGGACGGAATAACTCTGAAACGGTTAGGCGAAATTACCTGTGATACAAGATAATTGACAAAATACGCCGAAATTCCACAACATATAGCTGCAATCAAAGGTTTTATCAATATCTTACTGAAATCAGGAATGACTTTTGTATCTTTGGCAATAATATATACACCGACTACCGATACAAACAAATAAGCTATCAGTGAACCAACTGCCGCACCCTGAATATTAATCTGCGGTATTCCTACAAGAATATAATTAATTACGATTTTGATTAACATACCTATGGTATAGAGTTTCAACGGCATATCTACTCTGCCTATTGCCTGTAACATACTGCATATTGGCGTACTTGTAGCGATGAAGATACTGGAAATGCCCATCACCTGTAAAACATAAGTAGCAATCTCTACTTCTACTCTGACACCATATAATAAAGTCAGTAGTGGTTTTGCCAATACAGAAAGTCCTATACCCGCAGGCAAAGTTACTAATAAGGTTACTTTTAAAATGGTATTGATATTACTTCTAATCAGTTTTTTATCTTTCACTGTCCATGCAGAAGTCAGAGCAGGCATGGCACTTTGTCCGAACACCTGCGTAACTGCCGTTACCAGCATCAGAAAAGTCAGTGCATAACCGTAACACCCGAATAAAAATACTTGTATGGAATATTCTCCCGACTGATTTTGAAGAAATAAATCCTGATATTCAGGGATAAGAAAATCATACATATCCATCAGCACATTACCGTTACCGCTTTTCATAATGCTGACAATTCTGTAATTGACAAGGATAGAATCTATCGTACTGGCAATACTCATGACAAAAGACCCCAGTCCGATAGGAATAGCTGTCAATGCCAGTTTTTTGAATAATGTCTTTTTGGATTTGGCTTTTGGAGAAAATTTTAACTGTTGTTTTGTAATACCACCACGAGTAGCTCTGTATTTATAAAGCAGGTACAAAAATGCACATAAAGAACCAAATGCCACACCGATAAATGCCGCAGAAACGGTATAGGAGGAAATCAACTGTTTGAAAATTTCGGGAGTGACAGCTTTGCCAAACAGTGTACCGTATTGTTCATATTCTTTCGTTCCAAAATAATCTACCAATGATGACAGCAACAGACCGACAATCAGTTTTCCTGAAACTTCAATAATTTCAGAAACAGCAGTGGGTACCATATACCGCATACCTTCAAAATAGCCTCTGTAAATAGACATCAGGCAACCAAAAAGAACTATCGGCGAAAGAGCAATAACAGGCAGTCTGACCCCATCGTTACCAATCATTCCGGCATAGAAACCGCTGAGGATTACCATAATGACAAAACATACCATACCTGTAATGACAAAAAAAGGAATGGAAATTTCATGCAGTCGGCGAACATCACGATAGCGTTTTTTGGAAATATGTTCAGATACCATTCTGGAAAGAGCAATCGGAAATCCTGCCGAAGCAACCGTGAAAATGACATTGTAAAGTTCATATGCACTGTTAAAGATACCGTTACCCACGCCGTCTACAATATTGGCAAACATAACTTTAAAAATCATGCCTATAATTTTAACGATAACGATACTTACAGTCAGTATCATAGCTCCCTGTAAAAAGGATTGTTGTTCTATTTCTTTGTCCCCACTTTTTTTCCGTGAAGATTTACTGCTGTTTTCCGGTCGGGAATTTACGCCTGTTGTTTTCTTTTCGGAAATATGAATTGACATATCGTTGATGTCAATATATTCGGTATCTGTATTTTGAGATTGTCCTGCCAAAGTGTCACCGTCTTTACATCAATTTTGCTTTACATAAATTTTGGCGGGAATATCTATACCCCGCCAAGATTTACCGTAATAATTATTCTTCTGTGTCGGCAGAGTTTTCTACAACTTCTTTAACCTCTTCGACAACTTCTTCTGTTTTTTCTGCTACCTCAGAAACAACTTCATCAGCAACTTCTTCAACAGCCTTTTCAACATCTTCCGCAACGGCTTCGGCAACTTCTTCTACTGTTTCAACGACTTCTTCTACCTTTTCTTTACAGTCACAAGTTTCTTCAGTTGCTTTTTCACTGCATTCACTACAATCGCAAGTTTCATTATCGGTTTCAGTTTCTTCGACAACTGTTTCCTTTAACTTTTGTCCACACTTACGACAGTAAACGGAATCTTTCTCATTTTCAGCCTTACAGACATCACAAGTTACCTTGTTTTTTGCAGCGGTAATCATTTCCTGTGTAATCTGGAGATTTTCTTCCAGTTCATTGATTTCGTCTACAAACTGTTCCATGACAACCTTGTCAATATCGCCCGTTTTTGAACATTCATAAACATAGCCACCGAGTTTTGTCTTTTTCTTTACGATTTCGCTCTTAATTCCGGCTTCTGAATATTTGAGCTTCGAATAATCTTTGATTTTACTTGCTTTCTGTCCGACATTGGTAGCAATTACTTTTACATTGGCAACCACATCATCAAAAAAACTCATATAAACCTCTCCTTTACTTTAAAGATTAAAATGATTATACCACTATCTGTCACAATAATCAATTACTATTTTGTTAATAATTTTTTTCATTTCTGTATTTTCAGCTTTTTTTCAGATAGAAAAACAAACTTATAGCTATGACAATGAAAAGTTTTTGCCAACTTTTTTCAAAAAGTTGGCAGGGTCAAGGGGCTTTGCCCTTTGTGGGATTTTAAAGGGCAAAGCCCTTTAATGGATAAAAAATTAAATCAAAATCTGCGTAAGCAGATTTTGTCAATAATTACTATATACAGAAAAAATTTCGGATTTCGTCTTTGCGTTTTAGTATCTCCTCAAAGCGGTCAATATATTCATAGGGATATTTGTAATTGAATATTCTTTGCAAAGTATCTTGATAAGGGTTTTTCAGTTTTGTCACCGCTCCCCCGCCACACGCAACAATACTATGGGTTTCGTCCATAATGTAGACATTATAAAGTCCCTCAAATCCTTTTTTGGCATAACCTATATTTTCAAGATTGCCTACCATTCGGCTTTGTCTGTACAGATAGTAAGGTTGATATCCGTTTGCCTGTAATATTTTACGACAGTAAGTGTGCATTTTACAGGCGGTATCGGCATTCTCTTTTACAATATTCATACCTTGTGCCGTAAGATGTGATGAGCGTTTCATTGCCAGAGTATGGACAGTAATACTTTCAGGATTAAGGACAGTAATTTCACTTAGTGTATTCTGAAAACTTTCAAAACTTTCATCAGGTAATCCTGCAATCAAATCCATATTGATATGAGTAAAGCCCATTTTTCTGGCTAACAAAAAAGCGTTTGTAGTTTGCTGTGCGGTATGTTTTCTGCCAATCGCTTTTAAAATATCATCATTCATGGTCTGCGGATTGATACTTATTCTGTTGACACCATGGTTTAACATAACCTGCAATTTTTCGGCATTTACCGTATCAGGTCTGCCTGCTTCCACAGTAAATTCCCTGCATTGTTCCATAGGAAAATGCTGATGGATAACCGCAAGCAGTTTCTGAAGCTGCACAGCATTCAGTGTAGTAGGAGTACCTCCGCCTATGTAGACAGTTTCCAGTTTCAGCGGATAGTGAGAAAGAATTTCTGCGGTATATATCAGTTCCTGACACAATAATTCAACATATGGGTCAATGAGTTTTGCTGTTTTTTCCGTAGACTGTGACACAAAAGAACAGTAACTGCATCTGGTAGGACAAAACGGTATCGAAACATACAGACTGTACGAATTATCCGCTGACTGACAAATGATAGCATTTTCATTCTGTTCTGTTTCTGTACAAAGAGAAATTTTATCATCGCTGACAAGCAACTTTTCTTTAAAATAACTTTGAGCATATGCCAGACCGTATTTTTTCCGTAATCGCCTGAAAAGTTTAATTGGTCGTACACCTGTCAGAATACCCCATGGCGGAATAATCTTTGTATATTTCGTTAGCAGTCTGTAAATACATATTGCCGTCTTTCTTTCCTGTTCATCAAGATAGTCACTTTCGTTTTCGCAAAAATCCACTCTGTCGGAAATTTCATCAGCATAATCTTTCAGACAGACATTTACCCGTATTAATTTGCCGTTTTCCGTATCGGATAGTTCCGTAGACAAATAAGGCTTTTCCCTAAAAACAGGATTCTGACTGTCAATATCAACCATTTCCAGTTTTTCATTAGGAAAAAATACACGGACAATATTTTCCGTTTCATAGCGGAAAGTGTTGCTAATAATATATATTTTCATAAAACTCCTTATATGACTGAATTGATATACGGATTGTACATTTTTTCATATTGCATATCTGACAAATTTCCATGTCCCGGATAGACTTTATAATTCTGTTTCAGCTCAGCCAGTCGCCGTAAGGAATTTTTCATTTCACCAATGTTACCATTCGGAAAATCGGTTCTTCCAATAGATAATTTCATCAGTGTATCACCTGTAAATAAATGATTTTCAATCAAAAAACAACCACTGCCCTTTGTATGTCCGGGAGTAAGTAAAAATCGGATTTCCGTATTGCCAAATGGCAATATATCATTATCCTGTAAAGTGATATCTGCCTGTACTTCGGGAACAGGTCTGCCATCAAAAGGAATAGCCAGATTAAGCATATTATCCTTTAAAAGAGGTTCATCAATCTTGCTGATGACAATTTTTGCATTTGTGGTATTCTGTAAATACTTTGCATAAGCGATATGGTCAAAATGACCGTGAGTAAGCAGAATATATTTGATTTTCTCTGCATAGCGTTGGGCAATTTTCTGTAATTTCTTAGAAACATCGCCCGGGTCAATAATCGCAATACTTTCTGTTTCGGTATCGGTAATGATATAGCAGTTGGTATCCAGTTCGCCAACTTGTATCGTCTGTACTTCAATCATTTGTGGGGCAACTCCTTTGAATTTAATACAATCG
>CACYDZ010000041.1 GCA_902773265.1 uncultured Ruminococcus sp. | reverse complement strand
TTGCCCTTTAAAATCCTACAAGGGGACTTTGTCCCCTTGACCCCTACCACTTTTTGAAAAAAGTGGACAAAAACTTTTCATTGTCATCGCTATAAGGGGGATTTTCTGTCCGGGTAAAAATTTTTGCTTTTCGATTTATTTTGATTACCTAATTAATTCTAGTATATTATCGTATTTTTGTCAATATTTATTACAAAACAAACCGTAAAAATTTTTAAAAATATTTTTGCTCCTATATCATAATGATGATTTTAATAAAGATGTTTGTCTTACTAATGAATTTTTGTATAAAATATAAACTATATGGATTTCATTTTGACATAAAAAACGCTGACCTGTTTTAGGTCAGCATCTTTTATTTACAGAACTATTTTTCTGTTACGGTTGAGTTTTTCTTCTATTCTGGCAGTTTTTCTGACCTCTTTAGGAGTCGTTCCGTAAATCTTCTTGAAATCTCTGTTGAACAGCGAAATGTTATTGTAACCTACCGCCGTAGCAACATCTAAAATATTAAATCTTGTGGTTTCCAAAAGTTCAACGGCTTTTGTCAGACGGCACTTGTTGATATAGCTGATACAAGTGGTGTGGGTGTACTCTCTGAACAACTTCATAAAGTGACTGCTGCTGATACCGACATTTTCGGCAATTTCATCAACGGTAAGCGAACGGTTATAGTTCTGGTTGATATAGTCTATGGCATTACAGATAGCATTTTCACTTTTATACTTTGATTTTTCCTTGTTGTTTCTCTTGTTGATGTGTCCTGTTTTGAAGAGGGTCAGGAAATAACTAAGCATGGAAATCTTGACTTCCAGTTCATACAGGTCGGGTTGCTTGTCCATAAGTTCCTTGATTCGTTTGAGATAACCCACCAACAACTCATAGGCTTCGTCTGTCGTTTTGATAACACAGGTAACTTCTGTATCGCCCTGCTTTAAAGGACGGAAGTATTTCTCTGTACTGCAACCAACATTCTCTGTATACAGAAAACTCGGCAGGAATACATAGGTACGGTATTTCAGTTTCTCACATGATTTGTACATGGAATTGACCGTATCAGATTTCAGATACACAATGTCACCTGTTTCGGCACTCTGTTTCTTACCGTCTATATAGTAATCGCAGGTTCCGTCAATGATGTAATGGATTTCGATTTCGTTACGGTGGTGAGGCATAATGAAATCATTTTCGACCAGTTCGCAGTCTTTTACTTCCAGTGGAAGAAAACGCTCGTTGTAATCTCTTCTGAAAATACTGTTGTAACTTCTGTTCATAATAAAACATTCTCCTTTGGGTGTCACCTTATGGTGTGTAAAAAAGATACTTTTATAGACAAACTGATTATAACATACAATATTTAAATAATCAACATTCAAACAAAAAAAATTCTAATTTCGCAAAAAATTTCGATTATCGAATTTTTATTTTAATGGTGATTTATATTCTTTAAATTTCACTTAGTGACTTTTCCGCTTTTTCTCATTGATGATACTATCATTTTCTGTATATTTTTTTCTTTTGTAAATAATATTACCCTAAAATATATCGCTTTCTAAAACAGAAATCTCTCCTCCGGCAAAATATATTTGACATTCCACTTTTAGCATGGTAAAATCAGTACAATAGTATTTTCATTATAAGGAAGTGTCATCATCTTGAACGAAATAATTTCCAGACTGCTTATCTACGGCGATACTCCTCAAAGCGATATCCTCATGCAAATCGGCAACATCTTTTCCTCTTTCAAAAACAAAGACCGTACCAATTCTCAACTCGTCAAGGCTGTTTTTCATCAGATAAGGAAATTGCTCACACTTGCCACTGACTATGGCTTTGACCATAACCTCTGGCAGAATTACCTGACTTTCCTGCTTATCACTGACGAAAATCCTTTTGCCGTTACCTGCGAAAAAGTAGGTGCAGGTAACGGTACAGTCAACCATTTTGCGATGAACGATTTTGAAATCTTCAGAAAACTTTTCCATTTCGATTTTTCCGAAATAGAAACAGCTTTGGGTATCGATTGCTTTTCCCAAATCACAAATTACACCGCTGTCGAAAAAAAAGAACTGATGTATAATAAAAATGTCAGCCAAAAAGTACGCTCTTTAAATAATGCTCTGGCAGAGGCTTCGTCTGTACAGGCGTTCTTTACCCTCGTTACACAGTTCTATAAAGATTTCGGCGTAGGTATGTTCGGTCTGAATAAGGCTTTCCGTATCCTCGAAACTGACCCGTATCATGTCACGCTCAAACCAATTAACAACATGGAACAGATTATGCTCTCTGACCTCGTCGGTTACGAAAATCAGAAAAAATTGCTTATCGAAAATACATTGGCTTTCGTCAATGGGAAAAAAGCCAACAATACTCTCCTTTTCGGTGACAGCGGTACCGGAAAGTCCAGTAGTGTCAAGGCGATTGTCAATGAGTTCTATCCTCAGGGCTTACGCATGATTGAAATTTATAAACATCAGTTCAGGAATATCTCCGACATTATCGCCCAAATCAAAAACAGAAATTATAAATTCATTATCTATATGGACGACCTTTCTTTTGAAGATTTTGAAACGGAATACAAATACCTTAAAGCCGTCATCGAGGGTGGTGTGGAAACTAAACCCGATAATATCCTGATTTATGCTACCTCTAACCGCCGTCATCTCATTAAGGAAACCTGGAATGACCGTAACGATATGGAATATACTGCCGAAATTCATCGTTCGGATACGGTAGAAGAAAAACTCTCCCTTGTCAGCCGTTTCGGGTGTACTATCTATTACGCTAAACCCAACTATAAAGAATATCTCAACATCGTTACCTCTCTCGCACAAAGACACCATATTCCTCTCTCTGAAAAGGAACTGATTGACGGGGCAAGACAATGGGAACTGAAACATAACGGTATCTCAGGAAGAACAGCTGAACAGTATATTCATTTCCTGTTGAGTAAATGATTTTTGTCAGCAATATTGATTAG
>CACYDZ010000040.1 GCA_902773265.1 uncultured Ruminococcus sp. | reverse complement strand
TAAAGGGCTGCCGCCCTTTAAAATCCCGCTAAGGGGCTTTGCCCCTTAACCCCACAACTTTTTGAAAAAAGTTGACAAAAACTTTTAATTGTCATAGCTGACACTTAGCAACACTAAAGGCGTTGCCCAAAATCGCTATGAGCGATTTTGCTTGTCGAAATCACTTTTTTCAAAAAAGTGAAAGGGTTAAGAGACAGCAGCCCTTAACTGAAAGGAAAATGATGAAATGAAGATTTTAGCAATAGAAAGTTCTTGTGATGAAACTGCCTGTGCGGTTGTCGAAGATGGAAGAAAAGTTCTTTCGTCCGTTGTTGCTACACAGGTAGATGAACATAAACTTTATGGCGGTGTCGTTCCTGAAATCGCCTCCAGACGACATACGGAAAATATCGTGGGCGTTGTTGCGGAGGCTCTGGAACAGGCTTCTGTGTCACTTGATAATATTGACGCTGTTGCTGTCACCTATGCTCCGGGACTTATCGGTGCTTTGCTTGTGGGAGTGAATTTTGCCAAAAGTATTGCTCTCTCCAAAAATATTCCGCTGATACCTACTCACCATCTGCGTTCCCATATTGCATCAAATTATGTGGCTCATGCAGATTTACAACCTCCTTTTTTATGCCTTGTCGTCAGTGGCGGGCATAGTCACATTGTTCTTGTGGAAGACTATACTAAAATGAAAATTCTTGGTCGTACCCGTGATGATGCTGTCGGTGAGGCTTTCGATAAGGCAGGGCGTATGATGGGTATGTCTTATCCCGGAGGAATTGCGTTGGATAAAATCGCCGAAAACGGTAATCCTGATGCTTTTTCGTTTCCTTTTCCCAAAGTGAACGGCTCTCCTTACGATTTCAGCTTTTCGGGACTGAAAACAGCTGTCATCAACAAAATTCATCAGTTCTCTCAAAAAGGGGAAACTGTTCCTGTGGCGGATTTATCCGCTTCTTTCCGCAAAGCAGCGGTCAACTGTCTGACGGTCAATTTAATGAAAGCTGTCCACGATACACAAAGTAAAACAGTCGTTATTGCAGGCGGTGTATCGGCAAACAGTCTGCTAAGACGGTCTTTACAGGAATTGTGCGACAAGGAAAATATCCGCTTATATATGCCACCTAAACATCTTTGCGGTGATAATGCCGTTATGGTAGGTTCACAAGGCTATTATGAATATCTGTCGGGCAATGTCGCTGACCAGAGTTTAAACGCTTATGCTACCAAATCTATCGAGGAGGGTTGATAATTGACCTATCGTACACCTGTTTTCGGTTATATATACCGTTTCATTGCTATCATATTATTATGCTTCATTCCCAACAGTATTCTGTTTTTTGATTGGTTTGATTTATGGGAGTGGTATTTTATTTGTATAGTGGTCTTTTTACTGCTGAATATATTTCCCTCTGTTACCAAAAAAGATTATCCGTCTTTCCGCTGGAGAATGTGCAGTCATGGGAATGAACTGCTGATATATTTTTCGGTTTCGGCAGTTGTTTCGCTGATATATCAGACATGGTTTGTTATCACTTTCAGCGAACAGAATAATCTTCCTGCGTTACTGCTTTCTGCGGGAATTTGTGCTTTGTATGAAAATCTGCTGTTGATTGGCGGTCTTATTGCCGTATTCTTCACCTCACAACAGCTTGGTATCAAATACAGAATACTGACGCTGATATTTTTCCTTATTCCTGTTGTAAGATGGTTTCTGGTTATCCGCATTATCCGTATTGTCAATGCCGAAATCAATTTTGAGATTTTCAGATATCAGCGGAACTGTCAAAGAATCAATGAAAAAGTATGTGCTACAAAATATCCTGTATTATTGGTACACGGTGTCTTTTTCCGTGACAGCCGTTACTTTAATTACTGGGGGCGTATTCCCGAAGAACTGACAAAAAATGGTGCAAAAATTTATTACGGCAATCATCAGTCGGCACTCTCCATAAAAGACAGTGCTGAAGAACTTGCTGAGCGTATACGGGAAATTGTCCGTAAAGAAAACTGCGGAAAACTCAATATCATCGCCCATTCCAAAGGCGGTCTGGACTGCCGTTATGCTATCAGTGAACTTGGGTGCGAAAAATATGTGGCTACACTGACTACAATTAACACACCTCATCGTGGCTGTCACTTTGCAGAATATCTTCTGACAAATCTTCCCCAAAAAGTGACTGACGGTATTGCCGACAAATATAATTTCGCCTTGAAAAAATTGGGAGACAAAAATCCTGACTTCATTTCTGCTGTTTCCTGTCTGACCGCAAAGTATTGTGAAGAATTTAACAATACTGTTCATGACAGTTCCAAAGTAGTTTATCGTAGCGTCGGCTCTAAACTGAACCGTGCTACAAACGGACAGTTTCCGCTGAATTTTTCCTACAATCTCGTAAAAATTTTTGATGGTGACAATGACGGTTTAGTATCTGAAACTTCCTTTTCTTTCGGTGAAAAATACACCTACCTCACTACTAAAGGTAAACGGGGAATTTCTCATGCTGATGTCATTGACCTCAACAGGGAAAATATTAAAAACTTTGATGTGCGGGAATTTTATGTCAGTATGGTTTCTCAACTGAAACAAGACGGTTTTTAAAAAATTTCTGCCTGTGTGGTCGGAATGATTTCCTGAAATGCGTAATGATAGAAAAATAACCGTAAACTTACACAATCAAAAGTTTTTGTCCACTTTTTTCAAAAAGTGGGCAGGGTTAAGGGGCAGTAGCCCCTTAGCAGGATTTTAAAGGGCGGCAGCCCTTTAACTCCCCATAACAATCCAAAATCTGCGTAAGCAGATTTTGACAATAGAAATAATTAGACTTTTTCGAAAACTTTGAAAAATGAACAGCAGTCGATTATACAAAACTTGTTCGAAAACTTAAAAATAGCGTAAAAACCACAATAAATCCTTTATTTTCGCAAACAAAACCCCGCCAGTTTTTGATACATTTTATTTTCTTTTTTGAGTTACCGAACAAGTCTATTCTTAAATATTTCTTATTATTTTATCATATTTTGATTGACTAATTCCGCTTTTTCGTGTAATATAAATTATACAGATTATTTTTTGATATATATGAGGTGGAAAACTTGGACATAACCTCTGACACAACTGCAAACGGAGAAATTGATGATGAACAACTTGTCTGTCAGATACAAAAAGGTGAAGGGGAATTGTTCAACCTTATTGCAGACCGCTATTTTTCTGCGATAAGGATAAAAGCCGTTACACTTTCCCATACAGATACGGAAGACAGTATTCAGGAAGGTCTTATGGGTTTGTGGAGTGCTGTACAGACTTATGATTTCAGCAAAAACATCAAATTCCGAACTTATGCATTTCGCTGTATTGAAAACGCTATCCTTTCGGGAATTAAAAAACATCTGGGCAAAAGACAAATTCCTAAAGGAAATATTGTTTACCTTGACGATAGTGCTGCCCATATCTTTCAGGATACTTTCCCCTCTCCTGAAGAAAGTATCATTCAACAGGAAGATTATTTCCGTATGGTCGAAAAAATCAAATCCATACTCTCTCAAAAAGAACTTCGTGTACTGTCGTATTATCTTGCAGGAAATTCTTATCAGCAGATTGCTGAAATCATGAATTGCGATAAAAAAACTGTCGATAATGCCATACAACGCATACGCAAAAAACTGAGAAAATAATCTGTTTACTCACAAATGTCCGTATAGCTTAAAACAGACAAAGCAATGTAATTTTTACATAGACAACGGTGCAATCCCGTTTTCGGACAAAATTTTTTTAAGTGAGGTACTATCCGATGTATGAAGACAAAACATTAACTTGTAAGGACTGTGGAGAAGAATTTACATTTACCGTCGGTGAACAGGAGTTTTACGCCGAAAAAGGGTTTACCAACGAACCTCAGAGATGTAAAAATTGTCGTGATGCACGCAAGGCAAATCGTGCCAGAAGAGAAATGTTCACAGTCGTATGCGATGAATGTGGCAAAGAAACACAAGTTCCTTTCAAGCCTACTGAAGGCAGACCTGTTTACTGCAAAGAATGTTTTGCCAACAAAAAATGATTTACTTTATCGGTCATCTATCTTAGTACCAGACAGTTT
>CACYDZ010000039.1 GCA_902773265.1 uncultured Ruminococcus sp. | reverse complement strand
GCTTTGCCCTTTAAAATCCTACAAGGGGACTTTGTCCCCTTGACCCCTACCACTTTTTGAAAAAAGTGGACAAAAACTTTTCATTGTGTAAGCCGACACTTAGCAAAACCAAAGGCTTTGAAAAAGCGGATAAGATTTTTTGTTATAGTCGGCTGAAGATTTTTTGTCGTATAAACAAATATCAGAAAAAAATTCCTTGACAAAGTAAAAGCGGACATATATAATATTATAAGTGTTTTGAGAATGTCTGATTTTTGCTGTGGGGTGAGTGAGATGGTACTTGATTTAAAGAGTATTTTTTTAAATGAAGATATCGTTTTGCGGGATACCTATGTCTTTGACATGACAGATACTGTAATAGACGGAATAAAGCCATTTGGCAGTGCAGTCACGGTAGAAATTCGGGCAGAAAATCGAGCAGGGATAGTCAGACTGTTTCTGGCGGCGGTATTTGACTTGACAAAGCCTTGCGACCGTTGCGGTACCGAAGTTACAAGAAAATTTCAATATCATTTTGAGCATTATCTTGTTGTTTCCCTAAGCGGTGACCAAAATGACGATTATATCGAAACGCCTGATTACACGCTGGATATAGACGAATTATTAAGGAGTGACATTCTTCTTGAATTACCGTCAAAATATCTTTGTCGTGAAGATTGTAAAGGACTGTGTCCCATATGCGGTGCAGACCGTAATGAGGGGCAGTGTAACTGTGCGGTTAAACCCGTTGACTCCCGTCTGGAGGCACTCAGACAACTGATAAACTGATTATTAAGGAGAGAGATTGAAATGGCAGTACCTAAGAGAAAGACATCTCATGCTAGAAAGAATAAAAGGCGTTCCAATGTATGGAAACTGGAAGCTCCTGCACTTGTAAAATGTCCTCAGTGCGGTGCGTACAAAACACCTCACAGAGTTTGTCATACTTGCGGTTTCTACAACGGCAGAGAAGTTATCAAGAAAGACATCTGATGTTTTATGTTATTCATTCGGGAGAATCACGGTATTCTCCCGCTTTTTTTAGTAAAAAACGGAACAGGGAGTGAGGGAAATTGGCGACAAAGCTGACAGGCAAAAGGAGTTTTTATTGGGATAATATCAAAGGAATACTGATAGTATTGGTTGTATTTGCCCATATTTTATATCAGTTACAGCATATTTCCAACACGGTAAATTACCTTGTAGACAGTATTTACCTGTTTCATATGCCGGCATTTATATTTGTATCGGGATATTTCGGAAAGAGTAAAAATTCCCGAAGTTTTGCCTCAGTCATGAAATGGGTTTTCCTGTATTTTATATTTAACAGTATAATGGGATTTATTTACGGTTTCAGTTCTTTATTACAGCCGTTATATTCGTGTTGGTATTTACTCTCGCTGATAGTGTGGCGGATATCCGCACCGTATCTGGCAAAATTCCGTTTTATCGTACCCATAGCTTTTGTGTCAGCTTTACTTGTCGGCTTTTTCCCCACCATAGATAATACGCTTGCCTTATCCAGAACGATTGCTTTTTATCCGTTTTATCTGCTTGGTTATCTTTGTCAGGAAAAACAGATTGACCGTCTGTTACAAATCAGCAATTTCAGACGGATATTTATTGGTATATATACTTTTATTATTCTTAGTGTTATCAGTGCGGTATGCTGTCAATATTTTGGTTATACAGATTCCGCCTTGACGATGGGAGCATACAGTGGCGGAATAAAATCTCTTTTGGGCAGAGCAGTAATGTTTCTGATAGCCACTTTGTCGATTACGGCACTATGTTTTCTGTCACCGAACAGGAAAATTCCGTTACTTTCCACATTCGGAAAAAATTCCCTGTGGATATTTCTTTTACACCGTCCGATAACACTGATAGTCAGCAGATTTTTAAACAGACTGAAAGATTATTCATGGGCAGTCATTCTGATTTCCGCAATCGTTACCGTACTGATAGGTTTGCTGTTCGGAAATGATGTTGTCAGCAGGTATCTCAACAGCTTTGCCCAATCAGGAACAGAAATTTTCTTACGGAAAAATCCAAAAAAATTCACACCAGCCAAAGCAATATCACTTTTAATAATACTTTGTTTTCTGATTTTGCCGTTTACAGATACTTCAACCAGTTTATATTATCATGCACGGGAGTATATTGCGGATAAAGTTCAGCCTGATACAGATACCAATAAAAAGACGGCAGAGGTTTCGGCAGTAGAAACAGGCAGTAATGAAGAAGACGATGCTATTTTTCGTATTATGGACAGCAAGCAAAGGGAAAAATTCGACAATGCTTTCCGTATTACCTTTGCAGGGGATTTAATTTTGCTGGAAGACCAGGTAAAAAGGGGATATATCGGCAACAACAGTTATGATTATTCAGAGGTGTTTGCCTATGCCCAGAAGTACATATGGTCAGCGGACTTAGCGATAGGTGTATTTGAGGGGCCTATGGCAGGAGCGAAAGCAGGTTATTCGGTAAGTAATTTTGATGACGGAAAGAAATTGTTTTTAAATTTCCCTGATGAATTTGCGACAGCGGTGAAAGAAGCAGGCTTTGACCTTGTTACGACAGCGAATAATCATTTACTGGATAAAGGTGTAAGCGGAGCAAAACGCACACTGGATATTCTGGATAAAGCAGAGTTGCCACATATAGGGTCTTATCGCAGTGCAAAGGAGAAAGCAAAAGAACACATCAAGTTACTGCAATATGACGGGTTAAAGATAGCCGTTTTATCTTACACCTATGGCAGTAACTATTATGATACAGCCGAACTGACAGACGGAGAATTATCCTATCTGACATCTGTAGCGGACGGTGTTTCAGGCAAGTCATTTGAAGTGATGAAAGAGAATGTGAAAAAAGATTTTTCAGAAGCGAAGAAAATGAAACCCGATTTGATTCTGGTATTACCGCACATGGGAACACAGTTCAGCAACGAACCTGATGAAACACAAAAAGTATGGTTCAGTTATTTCAAGGAATTAGGTGCAGATATTATTTTAGGTGACCATGCTCATGCAGTACAGCCGATAGAGATAGAAACCAAAGGGGAGAAAAACATTTTCACAGCATATTGTCCCGGAAATTTTGCCAACATTTATCGGGAACATCAAGGGGACAGCAGTATGCTGATAGATGTATACATCAGCCGAACGGGCAAGAAGATTGTAGGCGGAAGTATTGTACCGTTATATACGCAGTCACCCATCAATGGAAATTACAGAGCCTTACCCATTTATGATATTCTTACCGACAGCAGATTAAAAAAGCAGTTGAGTACAGATGATTTGGCAAGAGCGGAAGAAGCACATCATCTGATTACCGAAACAGTTTTCGGACACAGTATAGATATGTATTCCATTGCAGAGAGATATTATTTTGATGCAAAGGGATTTCTCCGACAGAAAGTGACAGGGTTAGAAATGACGGACGAGATGCGAAACAGTACGCTTGCCAAAGCGATAGCCAATGCGTCAAGCGTATGTTTTTTAGGCGACAGTCTGACAGAGGGAACAAAAAACGGTGGTGTTGCATGGTATGAACCATTGGAGGAACATTTCAGTGACACAGAATTTCAGAATTTTTCCAAAGGTGGCTGTACCGTATCCTATTTAAGACAGAATATAGAAAAGATACCCCATGCCGATTTATATGTTGTTGCGGTAGGGACGAATGATGTTCGTTATCGTGACGAGAAATATTGTGCGATGAGTGCAAAGGATTTTGCAGAGGAGATAGATAAGTTAAGGATAGGACTTGTTCAGAAAAATCCTGATGCGAAGTTTGTATTTATAGCACCGTGGTATTCCACAGACGGAGATAAGGTCAGCAAGCTGTCGTATGAAGAAAAGTACAAGCTGAATAATGAATATGCAGAAGTCTTGCGTGACTATTGTGAAGAAAACTTTGTCGGTTATATTGATGCCAACAAATATCTCCGAACAATACTGACACGCTATCCGCAGAAAAATTATCTGACAGACTATATTCACCCCAACGGTAAAGAGGGTGTGATATTGTATTCCAGAGCCGTGTTAAAAGCGGGAATATAGTTGTCTCTTTAAGGGCTACCGCCCTTAAAAATCCCGCTAAGGGGCTGCCGCCCCTTAACCCTGCCCACTTTTTTGAAAAAAAGCGGACAAAAAACTTTCAGGTTTCACCGCTGAAGTCGGGATAAACAATCCGAACGAAGTGAACCATAAAAGTTTTTGTCGGACTTTTTGGGGAAAGTTTGTGAGGTTCAGGGATAACGCTTAACTGAAAAATTGCCGAAAGGAATGGTTTAACTGATGTCACAGGTAACAAGAATATTTGTCGAGAAAAGAAAAGGTTTTGATGTAGAGGCAAAGCAGATTTTATGGGATTTACGGCACAATCTGGGTCTGAAATCTTTAACAGACCTCCGTTTGCTGAACCGATACGATGTATCAGGACTGACAGATGAAGAATTTGCAAAAGCACAGAACAATGTGTTTTCCGAACCCAATCAGGATAATGTGTACAATGAGAATTTTACGGCAGGAGAGGGCTGGAAAGTCTTTGCGATGGAGTATCTTCCGGGACAGTATGACCAGAGAGCCGACAGTGCATCACAATGTATCCAGCTTCTGACACAAGGCGAATATCCTGCGGTGGTCAGTGCGAAAGTCGTTGCGGTAAAAGGAGCTGTCAGCGATGAAGAATTTATCAAAATTCAGCATTATATGATAAACCCCGTAGAATCCCGTCTGGCGAGCATGGAAAAGCCTGAAACACTGGAAATGCCTGTCAACATTCCCGATAAAGTGGCGGAAGTAGAGAATTTCATCACATTCAGTGATGAAGAAATGGCAGAATATTTTCACTCTATGGGATTTGCGATGACTTTAAGCGACCTGAAATTTTGCCGTGACTATTTCCGGGATGAAGAACACAGAAACCCGACAGTAACCGAACTGCGTGTTATAGATACCTACTGGTCAGACCATTGCCGACACACAACCTTTTTAACAAGACTGGAAAAGATTGAAATTGAAAAAGGTCAGCTGACAGAAGTTATCGAAAAAGCATTACAGGAATATTATGATGCAAGAACAGAACTCTATGGAGAAAATACAGACAGAGATGTTTCACTGATGGACATGGCACTGACAGGAATGAAACTGTTGAGAAAAAGAGGGTTAATTCCCGATTTAGATATCAGTGATGAGATTAATGCGTGTTCGATAGAAGTACCCGTTACGATAGACGGCGTAACCGAACAGTGGTTAGTGCAGTTCAAGAACGAAACGCACAATCACCCCACAGAAATTGAACCTTTCGGCGGTGCGGCAACCTGTTTAGGCGGTGCAATCCGTGACCCGTTATCAGGGCGTGCCTATGTGTATCAGGCGATGCGTGTTACAGGAAGCGGTGACCCGACTATTCCGTTTAAAGATACCATGCACGGAAAGTTACCATCAAGAAAAATCACCACAGGAGCGGCGGCAGGTTACAGTTCTTACGGCAACCAGATAGGTCTGGCAACAGGACAGGTCACAGAACTTTATGACAGCGGTTATGTGGCAAAGCGTATGGAAATCGGTGCAGTAATCGGAGCGTCTCCGAAAGAAAATGTCGTGCGTGAAGTACCGCAGCCCGATGATGTAATCGTATTGTTAGGCGGTCGTACAGGTCGTGACGGTTGCGGAGGAGCAACAGGTTCATCAAAAGCACATACCGAACAATCTATAGAAACTTGTGGAGCAGAAGTCCAGAAAGGTAATCCTCCCACAGAAAGAAAAATCCAGCGTCTTTTCAGAAACAAAGCCGTATCAACGATGATTAAGCGTTG
>CACYDZ010000038.1 GCA_902773265.1 uncultured Ruminococcus sp. | reverse complement strand
GCTAAAATTATCGAAGAAAGAAAAGTTGACGATAAATAATTAATATCTATATCAGTTGTCTGAGTATAGCCTTTTTGTACTCAGACGACTTTTTGTGTAAGTTAAAGGGCTGCCGCCCTTTAAAATCCTGCTAAGGGGCTGCCGCCCCTTAACCCTGCCAACTTTTTGAAAAAAGTTGACAAAAACTTTTAATTGTCATAGCTCAACCTTTGATAAACAATCCGAGCGAAGCGAGCCTTGAAAGTTTTTTTGCCTACTTTTTTTTCAAAAAAAGTAGGTTCAGATAAACTGATTTTTCTGTTCATCGTATTCATAGTTGACGGCTTGTAATTTTTGAATAATCGTTTCTTCAGGGATATTCAGTGATTTACATAGTTCACTCAGTGAGGAATAATTATCCCGTAATTGTGTATTGATGTAGGAAAGTAAAATAATAGGGTCGTTAGGTACAGACATAAGTTTAATTTTCCTTTCGGTGTAAGAATAAAGCGATTTCCTGTAAATGGCGGTTAGCATCATCTTTTCCAAGCTGATACAGTGCTTTGATTTTTTCGGCATCTTTTTCCATTCTGCCTACCTTTATAGACTTGCTGGGACGCAGCAAAAAGATATTTCCCTCTTTTTCCTGCTGTTCCACATAGCGTACCGTTCGGTTATAGACAGCAAAACGATTTTTCATTGCCGAAACAAACTTCGGATATTTTCCGTAAAAGACTTCTGCCATAAGGTTATTTTCGGGTTTTTTCATATAGCCTTTTGGACGGGTCAATACAACAAGATTTTTGGTATAGCCCATATTCTGAAAGGCTTTTAATGGAATACTGTCACAGACACCGCCATCGAGTAATTTTTTACCGTCAACTTCTACTATCTGTGATACATACGGCAAAGAGGCTGATGCCCGCAGATAGTCCATATATTTTCCCCGCAGTGTCGTACAGAGAATATATTCCGCTTTGCCTGTTTCCAGATTACTGCAAGTGGCATAAAAATCAATGGGAGATTTTTCAAAACTGTCGTAATCAAATTTTTCCAGTACATTTGGCAACAGGTCATAAGCAAATTTTGTACCCACAACATTTCCTGTCGTGATGAGGGAATAGATACTCATATATTTTTTCTCTTTGGCAAAGCGGATATTATAGCGGATATTTCTTTGGTACTGTCGGGAAACATAAGAACAGCCGTTGACGGCTCCTGCTGATGTCCCAATCAGACCATCGGCAACAATGTTATGTTCCAGCAGTACATCAAGTACACCTGCCGCATAAATGCCACGCTTTCCTCCGCCTTCCAATACAATCCCTGTTTTCAATTCACATCACCTTTACTTCTATAATCTGGAAAGCTGTCATATCTCCGTGACAGAAACATGACAGCTTTTTTCGGTAATCAGCAATCAACCTAAAAATTCAAATTCTTCTTCAGCGATGTTAATTTTATCTCCCTTGTGGATTTCTTTTTCCTGATAAGGGTGAAGTCTTGTATTGTTGAGATAAGTAAAGTTGGAAGAATTAAGGTCGGTGATATAATATTTTCCGTTACGCATAGTGATTTTGAGATGTGTTCTGCTGACAGATACATTATTGATAATGCAATAGTCAACTTTCTTTTTTTCTCTGCCGATAATAAATTCAGGTTTATCAATGGTAATTCTTTCATCTTTACGCAGATAAAGTAATGTTGCCGATGTGGGGACATTTTTAGCGGTATCTGTTCCTGACGGAGCGGAGACAGTCGGTTTTTTTACGGCATTGGGGTTAGGAACAATATTGGATTTCGGCTGATTGTTGGTGTTCTGACGAGGTGGGGTGGTGTATTGCGGTTGTGAGGGGATTGTCGGTGTAGTATTGTTGTTCTTTTTACCTTTCACAACGAAAACAACAACGCCGACAATAACAACAGCAATAATAATGAAAATAATTGGTGAAGAACCTGATTCTTCTTCTTCCGTGTTGTCGCTGTCATTTTCCTTATCCACTTTGGTAATGGCACTGTCATCAGTACGGTAAACCATGTTTCCTGTTTTATCTGCTATTGCGACAGCACTACTGTTATTGGCGGTGTCGGTGTTATATGCCGTTGCAGTCATTGTTGTCATACCCAATAATATGCCTGCTATCATCAGTAAGGATAATGCACGACATAAGCGGTTTTGTTTGTGTTTTGTTGTCATTTTGAAAATCCTCCTTGAAAAATTAATCCGTACTTATAAGAAGATATGTTTCTTCCTAAAAAAATAAACTGCATTAATTTTAACACTTTATCAAGCGGCTTGTCAATAATTTTGCTGACTGTGTAAACGATAAAATTTGTTCACTTAGCATTGATATTGATAAATTCAGCCTTAAGTTTGGAGTAGAGAATTTTCTGACTGCTGTAAAGACCGTAATAGCCACTGAGCATATAGCTGACGACACAACCCGTCGCAAATAAGATTACTCCCTGTGAACCGAACAGTTCCACGCTAAGCATTAATGACGCAAACGGACAGTTGACTACCCCACAAAACAGACATATCATACCTATGCCCGCTCCGAAAACGGGACTTAATCCCAGTAAACCGCCCATCATACACCCGAATGTTGACCCGATAAATAAGGTAGGGACAATTTCTCCGCCTTTATATCCACAGCCTATCGTGACGGCGGTAAAAATCATTTTCAGCAAAAAGGCTTCTGTTTTTACTTCACCATTGAGGGCTTTGGCAATAATCTCCGAACCGGCACCGTTGTAATCACGACACCCGACAAGCAATGTCAGTATAATGATGATGATACCGCCTGCAAATGCCCTGAGATAGTCATTCCTG
>CACYDZ010000037.1 GCA_902773265.1 uncultured Ruminococcus sp. | reverse complement strand
TAAAGGGCTGCCGCCCTTTAAAATCCTGCTAAGGGGCTTTGCCCCTTAACCCCACAAGCCTTTGAAAAGGCTTGACCGAAACTTTTAAGTGTCACTGTCCGACATTTTGTTTTCTTTGAAATAGTGATGAAAAATTTTCTGAGCTTTCTGACCATCTGAAAGAATAGAGGCTTTAAGTTCAAAAATACTGCTGAATTTTTTCTCACCACGCATAAACTCCAGCAATTCAAACTTTACCGTTTTGCCATAAAGTTCACCGCAGTTGTAGTTGGGCAGCCATGTTTCGGCGAGAGGGGATTCTGTACCGATAGTCGGTTTGATACCGATATTGGTCACACCGCAGATTTTTTTGCCCTCACTGTTTGTCACGGCTGTGACATATACTCCAAAACGAGGTAATATAAGTTCTTCAGGAATAATCTGATTAAAGGTAGGTGTTCCCATTCTTCTGCCGAGCTGATTGCCTTTGCAGACAGTCAGTTCATAGCTGTATTCTCTGCCGAGCATTCGGGTAACATCAGATACTCTGCCCTGTTTGAGGTAGTGGCGTATTCTTGTGGAGCTGACGGGTTCATCATGGTACATTGCAGGTGGTAAGGCGACTACTTCAATATTGTATTTTGAGCATAAATCCCTGAGATTTTCGCTGTTAGCGGTTCCGCCGTTGCCGAAGTGGTAGTTGAAACCGCAGTATACTCTTCCGGCCTTGAGCTTTTTATAGAGAATTTCCCTGACAAATTCTTCAGGCAGAATACCACGCACATCATGGAAATCGATATCGTAAAGAACTTCCACACCAAGTTGTTCAATATGTTTATTTTTATCGTGTCGGGTCATGAGATAAGGAATTTTTTTATTTTTCACTATGGAGGTGGGATTTTGTTGAAAGGTAAAGACGACAGGAGTAAGATTATTCTGTATTTTCCCTTTGACAGCACTGCCGATAACGAGCTGATGTCCTTTGTGAATACCGTCAAAATGACCCAGTGCAACGGCTGTGGGCGTATTCATTTCTGTAATGGTGTTATAAGTAATCATTTTTTCATATCCTCACTCAATGTACTTGTATTGTTGCGGAACAGTACCCGCATTTCCAGAACTGATGTGATAACAGAAATCACAATCAGCACGATATCTGCAATTTGCAACAGACGAAATGTTTGGGTAAGTTCGGCTTTTGACGGTGATTTATCCATTGTAATGAAGTCGGCAAGTATTTTAAAGAAATTGTTGTCGGCATTCAGTACAGGGTTGGTTGCAGAAAGTTCAATATTGATAACCATAGTAAATATTACACTGATGAGTAACAAACCAAGAAACACGCCTGTAAAGATAGGTTTTTTCGGTCTGTTGATGATGTACAGTACCGCCGTTGCTATCAACACGGCTACAACAATGATGATAATGATAGGACTGATTATCATGACCATTTCTCCTTTTTCCGCCAAAAATCTGCTGACAGTACTATTATAGCACATTTTTCAGAGAGATAAAACACCTTTTTTCATCAACAGATAAGTTTTCAGGACAGCGGTCTGTGTTTTGCTGTCTTTGATTTCACCTTGTAAAATCATTTCGACAGCTTTTTCCATAGGGATTTTTTCAACATTCAGAAACTCGTCCTCATCAGGACAATCTTCTCCCAGACTGTCTATCCGACAACAGTACAGATAGATAATTTCTGAGGTATAACCGGGTGATGGATAAAGTTCTCCAAGAAAGCGGTAATTTTTTCCTGTTGCTCCGACTTCTTCTTTAAGTTCACGGATACCGTTTTCAAGGGGAGTAGAACCATCTTTTTCCAGTTTGCCTGCGGGAATTTCCAGTACCACTTCATGATACGGATATCTGAACTGACGCACAAAATAGATTTCATTGTTTTCGTCCAGTGCCACAATACAGACACCGCCTCCGTGATTGACAACTTCTCTTTTGGTATGATTGCCGTCAGGGAGTTCCACATTGTCTAAAGTTACACGGATAACTTTTCCGTCATAAAGCGTTTTACTGTCCAGTGTTTTTTCGTACAATTCCATTGTCAACATCTCCAAACTAAAAGTACGCATATTTTCTTGATACCGTTCATACAATTTCCTGACGGACATCTTAAACCAAAGGAGTTGGATAAAATATGAATGATTTTGAAAATCTGCTGATGAAAGACTGTGATGAACATACCCGACAACAATTAAAAAAAGCCATACTGGAAAAATATTTTTTTGTCAGTGTCGATACTATCGGCAAAAGTATTCTGGAGAGAAAGATAGAATGTTTCCGTATCGGCAACAGTGACAGGGAAATTCTGTTTTGTGGTGGCGTTCACGGGTCGGAATGGATAACCTCACAGCTTCTTTATCTCTTTATTATACGGATTGCCGATACAATAATCAACCGTAAATCGCAATTAACAGAAATTTTATTATCCTGTTTTCAGAAATATTCGTTGGTATTTATTCCCTGCGTCAATCCTGACGGTGTAGAAATTTCCCTGCATGGCAGTCAGTCGGCGAAACATCTGAAAAATTTTGTCAGCAGGATTGCTAAAGGTGACACAGTTCACTGGAAAAGTAATGCGTTAGGGGTAGATATCAACCATAATTTCAATGCGGACTGGCAGAATATCAAGAAAAAGGAAATGGACAGCGGAATAACTTTTCCGTCAATGACCAGATATGGTGGGGAATTTCCCGAAAGCGAAGTCGAAACAAGAACACTGACAGAATATTGTCGTACGCATAATATTCTGTCGGCGATTGCCTTTCATGCACAAGGAGAGGAAATTTACTGGAGTTTCGGCGAAAAGACACCTGTACGAAGTCTGGAAATCGCCCAAAAAATGGCAGAATTAAGTGGTTATGCGTTAAGTTTTCCCGAAAGTATTGCTGACGGCGGAGGGTTTAAGGACTGGCTGATAGTCGAAAAAGGAATACCTGCCTTTACTGTAGAAGTCGGCAAAGGAGAAAATCCGCTGGATATTTCTCAGCTTCCCGAAATTTATGCCCGACTGGAGAAAATGCTGTTTTATTTTCTGTCAGTGGAATTGCCCTAAATTAAGAGCATTGCCGATAAACCGAACTTTTTTCAAATTGTCCGGAATGATTAGCCATCGTTCAGCTATGACAATAAAAAGTTTTTGTCCACTTTTTTCAAACTTACTTTTTTTGAAAAAAAAGTAAGCAAAAAAACTTTCAAGGCTCGCTTCGCTCGATTTATTCAGCAGACTTCCAGCT
>CACYDZ010000036.1 GCA_902773265.1 uncultured Ruminococcus sp. | reverse complement strand
TTTGTCAACTTTTTTCAAAAAGTTGGCAGGGTCAAGGGGCGGCAGCCCCTTGTCAGGATTTTAAAGGGCGAAGCCCTTTAATCGGCTGAAATCTCAAACAAAATCTGCGTAAGCAGATTTTGTAAAATATGAATTTATCTTTGATAAATTCGTTATCCGATTAACTCTATTGCCAATACACCGTATTTCTCAATATCTTCTGCTGAATAATACGCATACATATCTTGATAACAACATTCTTCATCAACTTTATAACCAAGCTGTGTTTTGTCAAAATGGCTGTATAATTCTTTGAAATCTGCATAAATATGCAACGCATATACTTTAACCGTCAAAGTTTCTCCTGTTTCTGTCTGTGTAAACCTGATTTCGTCCATAGGTCTGATTTTTTGTCTTTTTTCGTCAAAAAGCCGTAACTCAACGGTTTTTACTCCCTGTTTTATCTGTTCAAACGGCTTCCTGTACAGTTTCATATCATGCAACATCGTTATTCCACCGTATAAGCCGTTTTGTTTTCCAATAATGCCGACAAAATCTTTTCCAGTTCGGCAACAGCAAATTTCTTTTCTGCATATACGCCCAGTACACTTGCCGTACCGTGACTATAACCTGCAAGGGCAAATTTTGCTTCTTTACCTCCTCCGAGATTTCGTTCAACCGTAAATTTTTCAAAAGTTCCTAAAATTTCCTTGTTCTGTGAGAGAATAAACATAATTCTATTTTCCTTTCCTGTAACAATAAATGATATATTCATATATTCCTGTAATAATACACCCTATTGCATATGCCACAATATCCCATACGCTGAACCCGTTGCCGATGGCAATTCTTAACGCATAATTCTGAATACCCAGTATATCCACAATATGAATATACTGCATACATTCCACAAACACCGCAAACACAAATATATATACCGACAACAGCGGATATTTTTCAGGAATGAAACTTCTTACCAATGTATAAAGTAAAATGACTACCAGTGTATCACCGCCGTAAGGACGGATAATATCGTCATTGACATATTTTGCGATGTAAACTTCAACGGCAAATAATAACACTGTCAGTAAAATATACACAATTCTTTTTTTAGTGACCGTTTTCATGCGTGACACCTGCCCTTATCTGTTTCGGTCTGAAAAATTCAGAGTTCCAGAAAAGAATAATGCCGTCAACAGCGGTAATCAGGAAAAGCGGTGTGAAATTGTAGAGATATCTGGAGCGTGTCTCCCATACGGAAAAGAACAGTATTACGCCAAAGATAATCCCGTGAATAAGTGTGATTTTATCGGGGCGTTTTTTTCTCAGATAGAAATATCCCGAAAGACACATTGCCATCAGCATACACATATGATATACACCGCTGTAAGTACGGAAAGCCTCATAATGCTGACCGTCGTTGAGGACAAATTCAAAGAAAATGTTTTCATCTTCAATTCTGTTGCCGTCTATATCCAGACGGTTTAAATGGTGCTGGATATAGTAAGTGCCGTCACTCCATGTATAGATAAGTTTTCGGTAGAGATGTTTGGTCATACCGTCAAATCCCATATGGGAAATGCGTTCCTGTATTTTTTGAATATCAGCCTGTTTTTTCTGGTCGTAGTTGCCTGCCGTAGCGGTAAAGGTGGCATCTTTCTGATTGAAACCGCCGTTGCCGTTAAGACCCATCATCAGCCAATGATGAACAGGGAATTTCTGTTCATAGAGTTCTTCCTGCGAAACAATGTTCATCGAACCGATAAAGGTGTTGATACTCATGATAAAGACAAAAGTCGAGAGTATGATACATAGAATGGAAACCAGCGTTTTTCTGATATTTCCGCACAGGAAAATGTAGACCACTGCCCCGACAAGAATAATCAATATACTGCCTTTCATGACAAACCCTATGGCGATAAAAATTCCGCTGAGAGAAAAACAGATTGCCGACAGGTGAAAATCATGTTTATTCTGTTTAAGTTTTTCCTGTCCTCTGATGATGAAGTAAATGGAAATGACCGTAAACGGAATACTTAAAGAATCGCTGTAATAGTAAGCAGTATAGGTATAGTAAGGGAGAAAGAACAGACAACAGAAAAGCGTCAGAAACGCACCTTTATCACCGAAAATTTTTCCGGCAATCAGAAAAGTAAAAATGACCGATACATTAATAAAAACCGTATTGAAAATAACAGGAGCAAAGGTAGAAATACTGCCGAAAATCAGATAGACAGCACGGTAATAGAAAGAAAGCATGACCAAAATACCATTGTTGTTAGTATATCGTGCCATATAATGAGAACGCCCTTCAGGAAGTCCCGCATACATATTATCAAAATTACCGTCTCTGGCAAAATTTCTGGCAATAGTATCGATGGTCATCCAGTCTGTAACGGGAGTACTGATAAGAAAGTAGCCAAGAATAAGCTGCATAATGAACATAACACTCAAAGTAATGACAGCGATGAAAATGAGTTGTTTACGATTGAGGTGCAATATTCTGATTTGGGTACGCAGTTTTTTGACGAGATGTTCATTGTTATAAGAAATTTTCGCTTTAATAAACAGAAAGACAATCAGAGCAGTGAAAAAAAGAGAATAAATATCTTTAAAGATGACAGTAGAGGCACCAATGACAATCAGCGAAAAAATAACGGCAAAAGTATAGCCGAAAATAACATTGCTTTTCAGTTTAAACTTATTCATCGTCATACACTCCAAGTTTAAGGGCTGCCTTGTCGGGGAGTTTCTCCCCGAACCCCTGATTTAAGGGCTGCCGCCCTTAAAAATCCTGCCCACTTTTTTGAAAAAAGTGGACAAAAAACTTTTATGGCTCACTTCGTTCGGATTGTTTATCAGACTTTCAGCTGTGACAACTGAAAGTTTCGGTCAAGCCTTTGGGGAGGCTTGTGGGATTTTAAAGGGCAAAGCCCTTTAATCGGCTAAAAAATCAAACAAAATTTGCGTAGGCAAATTTTGACAATAATGCTTTGATTTTCAACCACTCAGGTATTTTTCAGAAAGATTGAAGATAAGCAATAGCCTGTTTCGGGTTTTCCGCTTTGAATACGCCTGTTCCCGATACACAGATATCTATTCCATATTCGGCACATTGTGAGATGGTTTTTTCGTTGATACCGCCGTCAGCTTCAATAAGGATATCTGTACCTTGTCTGATAGCTTCGTCTTTGATTTGCAAGGCTTTGGGCAACATATCCGCCATAAAAGACTGTCCGCCAAATCCGGGTTCTACGGTCATAATCAGTACCATGTCAATCATGTTAAGATAGGGAAATACCGCTTCGGTGGGGGTATTCGGTTTGATGACAAGTCCTGATTTAATATGAAATGCGTTGATTTTGTTTATGGTCTGTTGGATATCCGATTTTGCCTCTACATGAAAGGTAATGATATCTGCTCCTGCTTTGACAAAATCTTCAATGTAATTTAAGGGATTATCAATCATCAAATGAACATCAAACGGAACTTTTGTCAGCGGTCGTACACATTTTATGACAGGAGCTCCGAAAGTGATGTTCGGTACAAAAGCACCGTCCATAACATCAAGGTGCATATAGTCAGCACCTGCTTTATCCATTCTGATGATTTCTTCCCCCATTTTTGAAAAGTCACATGACAATAATGACGGTGCTATTTTCATATTTCTACTTCCTTTCTTTACATTTCAATACAGGTCAAAATCTGCTTACGCAGATTTTGTTGGGAATTTTTAGCCGATTAAAGGGCTGCCGCCCTTTAAAATCCTGCTTTAAGGGCTGCCGCCCTTAAAAATCCCGCCCACTTTTGAAAAAGTGGACAAAACTTTCCGTTGACATAGCTGAAAGTTGAATAAATATTCCGGACGAAGTAAGTCATAAAAGTCTTTTTGAGAGTGTGAAATTTAGTTGTAAAATTCTTAACTAAATAAGTGGTGCGATGATGGAAGAGGCTGTCCAGAAAATCATGAACAGTAACATATTGATGGTACCGATTCCCTGCTCAGCTGAAAACAAGGCTATTATGACAGATACAACCAATCCTGCGATAATTCCCAACAACTCTACCATGACTGCACGAGTAATATTACTTTTAATTTTAATACAGCCGGAAACAGCTCCTGCCAGAGAAGAGAATTTTCCTCTTGTACCGATATAACTTCTTGCACGGGTACTTTTTTCGGAAATAGATTGTTTGCAGATATGTCCCAAAGAGTTAGGGAAAATTTTGAGGGAATTTTTGTGTAATGCATAATCTTCAGCAATCATTTCCGCATAGATAACAGGGTCAACGGTTCTGACTAAAATAGAAACACCGTTCTCCTGTAAGCGAAGCAGTTCAGCTTTGATTTTCGGGTCAGGAGAATAAGAGGCTTCAATCCATGCAGTAAGCTGTCCTCCATCGGCAATGTAGATGATGGTTGTGTGCTGGTCTGCAAGGTCTTTTTCTTTTTGGAGGAAGAGAGGGGTTTTGGTTTCTTCCATACCTGTAATACCGTACTTTTCCATCAGAGAACGCCTGCCGATAAGTATTCTTTCTCCACCTATCCAGGCAACAATACCTTTGTTTTCTTCAAATTTAACACTGTCAACAAAAGGAAGTTCATCAATCTTATTGTCAATCAGTTCAGAAAACACATAAGTCAGTGAGGTATTGGTAAATTTCAGTACGGCGGCAACATTGAGCAAAGTTTCCTCCAGAACTTCATTGTTGACCAATGGTTTCAGTGCCTTTAATCTAACACAGGAGGAAGGATAAAGTTCTTTGCTGTCCAACATGATGGCAGATGTGTCGGAAAATTGTTTTACAGCAGGATAGCCGACAATCATAGCGTCATTAAGTAACGCACTTCGGCAAAGTTTTTTCATAGGAATATTGACCGAAAGCATACAGGCAACAGGTATGGTAAGGCTGGTCACCATAGCTAAAGCCGAAATTGCTCCTGTTATGCTCTGATAAATAATACCGTGTACGATGGAGGCTATTACAGCAACAAGAATTGTCCAGACAGAAACTTTTGCGGACATATTTTCACTAGGGTCTTTGGCATAGGAAAGTTTGAGGAAATTCTTGTAAAAATCTGTTTTCCGCTGATAAGCGATGATAGGGTCTGAAGAATTGGTTCCTCTTATCATTTTCTCGGCGATTTTCTTGTTGTTGAAGATAGCCCCGGCATATTTTTTTCTGTCATGAAGAACAAAACGGAAATTGTCTTTGATACGCAATACCATAATTAATTTGCCGACAGAATTGACAGTCAAAGCAAAAAGAACAAGCAGTGCATAAAGGTTTTGCTGTCCGCTATAAAAGGCATCTGCATTGAAAACAGCAACGATACACTGTATCAGACATACTACACAGGCAACAGATATGGCGGTATCTGAACTGCCTTTGAAATAAATCAACGGGACAAGTCCTTTTCTGATGGATTCAAAAGAAGCACCTATTCCTGCCAGCAGCAGAAGCAGATTTGCCGAACAGTAAACCATACCTGTGTCAGGAATAAGATTAAGCAGTTCTTCAGAAAAATTTCTCTGTAAGAAAACAAGAATAAAATCAAACAGAAACAGTCCGCCAACAATCAGCATACGGAAAAATAATCGTTTGATGTTCATGTTGATTTCAGATAATACGGGTCTTGCGTCTTGCGGAACTTCATAATCGTCAATTTTTTCATATTCTTGTCGTGAAGTGCCGGAAGCAAGCAGGTTCAAATCTCTTGTCATACTGTAAGTAAAAGCTGAATCCTTATTTTTCTTTTCTTTTTGAGATTTCTTTTTGCCTGCCTTTTTTTCAAGTTTCTTCTTCTCACGTCTGGACAAAAAGGAAAGACGGTACTTTTCCGCAATTCTTTCGTCCTCTTCTTCGTCCTCTTCGGGAGATATTCTGGAATAATCTTTTTTCTCAAAGACTTTTTTACTGACTTCTTTTGTGGGTTTCTTGTCTTTTTCTTTGTCGAGACGGAATGTTCCAAAAACGGTAGTTGCCTTTGTGATAATTTCTTCGTCAGGGACTTCTGCCTGTTTGCGTGCCTTTTCCGCTTCTCTTTTTGCTTTGAGAATCATCGGGTCAAGATATTCTTCATAGGCATTAAAAATGATAGGATAGAGTTTGCCGATTTCCACACTGAAAGACGATTTGGCGGTTTCTATGGTATACATCGGAGCGATGTTGTTTTCGATAAAAATATTGCCGTTGACTTTTTTGACCGTGGCAAAACTCATATCAATATCTTCAATCGGTGGTGGTGCTTTAATTCTGCGTTGTTCACTGTAAGGAGAATCGCTTAAAATATCATCAGAAGGGAATGGCTCTCCTTGTTGCATAGATGTACCATCACCATGCTTTTCACGGTAATTTTTTTCATCGGTACTGTCTGCATTGGTAATATCGTCATCACTGACAAATTCATCAGGTTTGGCATTGAGTGCTTGTCCGAAACGGAAAATGGAATTAAAAAACGATTTGGCTTTGCGGTAAGGTTTTCTGTCATCAAGATTGCCATATTCAGAATTGAATGTTTCATCATTTTCATCGGCAACCGTATTTTCCTGTTGGAGATTTTCATAATCTTCGGCAGAAATGTCGCTGTCTTCTTCCTGATTTTCTTCTTCTGGTTGTTGGGATTGTTGGGGTTGTCCGACAATTTTGAATTGTGGTTTTTTTGAAGCAGAAACAGGTTGGGAAACTTCTATATGATTATCCGTTGAGCCGTTGTTTTCAATAAGATTTTCGGTGTTATTTTCAACATCGGCAGATTTAACAGGTGCAGAAGATTCTGTGTGAGTTCCTGATGGTTCTTCTTCCGGAATCTCTTCCACTAATTTCTTTTCTTTTTTATTTTTAAATAGTCGTTTAAAAAAACTATTGCTATTCTTTTTTTCACGCTTCACAATTATCAACTCTTTTCCTTAGCGATAATTCACAAATCTTTTTTGTTCACCAACTGTCAGATTCGTTGTCTGCACACATCATACATGATAATTCCTGCAGCGACAGACGCATTTAAAGAATTAATGTTTCCTTTCATGGGTAAGGAAACAATGCCGTCACATTTTGAACGGACAAGTTTTCCGATACCTTTTCCTTCATTGCCGATGACAATGGCAATACTGCCTTTTAAATCGAACTGTTGTGATGGTATACCGTCCATGTCTGCTCCTAATACCCATACACCTTTTTGTTTGAGTTCTTCTATGGTAGTGGATAAATTGGTCACTCTTGCTACATTGACATATTCTATGGCACCTGCTGATGACTTTCCTACGGCATAACTTAATCCGACACTTCTTCTTTTAGGAATAATAATACCGTGTACACCTGTACATTCTGCTGTCCTGATGATAGCTCCAAAATTGTGAGGGTCTTCAATTTCGTCCAGAATGATAATGAAAGGATTTTCTCCACGCTTCTCGGCTGTCCGGAAAATATCGTCAATACTTACATATTCCTTGCAGGCTGCCATAGCAATAATGCCCTGATGTACACCGTTCTGACTTAAAAAATCAAGTTTTTTGCTGTCGGCTTCTTTAACAGGTATTCCTTTGTTTTTGGCAAGCGTGATAATCTCTCCTAAAGACCCGTTCTTATTGCCTTTGGCGATGATAATATTGTCAATCGTTCTGCCACTCTTTAACGCCTCTCTTACGCAGTTTCTGCCGACAAGCACATCATTGTATTTTTCATTATGTTCTTCCCTAACCAAATGTTTTCCGTGTTTTGGTTTCTGTGCGTTATCTTTCAATCCGGACACCTCTGATAATATAAATTTTGCGTATATATCTAAATTATAACATAGATAAAAAAAATAGCAAAGTGTTTCCGAAAAAAATTCATTATACTTCTGTATTATTCATAAAATAAGCTCCTACATCAATATTTTTTGGTATAATACCATAAATCCGGGTCAGAGGGTCTTGGAAAACAACCATATGGGGAGGAACAACGCTGAAACAGAAAAAAATAATGAAAAATAAAAACAGAAATCCTAATGCCAGAGGGAATAATTCACGGATATCTTTCTCTGATACGGTAAATTTGTATGCGGTGAATTGGGAAATCACAACGGCAATAAAGGAAATTATCCCTACTCTGGATAAGGGAATTATCTTTTCTGTTGTATGCTGATACAGAAAAATGCCTGTGATGATTATGGTACATTGAAGATATAACGAAAATACTTTGGCTACAATGAATTGTCGGAAATAAGGTACAGAACTGGCAAGTTCGATAATTGTCCAGACACATAAGGCAAGAGCAAAAACTTTGCTGTGTTCCCATATGCTTTCATTGACACACCCGAATAAAATGCCTACCACACTCTTTTGTGTGATATCGTAGAGGAAATGTAACAGTATGCCTGACAGGAAAATCAGTAATGTGCCAAAAATCTCTAAATTCCGTAACTTCCGTTGTCCTGACTTTACCATCGCTATCACTCCCTACTGTATATTTATGTTTGAGTTTTAAAAAGTAATACTATAAAAAAGTGTTCCGGACAAACAGGCAAAGTCCCTTTCAGACCTTCCGTGGTCTGAAAGGGACTTTGTTACTTGGGAAATGGGGTTCTGTCTGAACAGCTGGAATTATTTAAGTGCGTAATGATAGAAAAAACACCTATAACTATGACAACGAAAAGTTTTTGTCCACTTTTTTCAAAAAGTGGGCAGGGTCAAGGGGCGGCAGCCTCTTGTGGGATTTTAAAGGGCGAAGCCCTTTAACGGATAAAAATTCCAAACAAAATCTGCATAAGCAGATTTTGTCAATCATTACCATACTTTCGACCGTTCAGACAGAAAAATGGATTATCGGTAGTAGAAAACAAGTGTGGTAATCAAAGCACCAGCCACAGCAGAAGCTCCTAAGCGTATACTCCAGTAAAAAAATGCCTTTCCTCTTGTGATAACAGAAGGTGCTGACAAAGAATGAAGCATTTTCTTGGCTTCTTTTTCCAGCAGAGAACGCTGTACATTGGTATATTCAGGTTTTAATACCAGCAAAGCCCGTTCATAATAGCGGTTATCTGTTTCTGTTACTTCAATAATCGTTCTGTTAATGCCCTTAATCATAGTAAATCATCTCCGAAAAATTGATTTTTTTCAAGGTAAGCATTGACGAAAAATCATGGGATTATACAAAAAAAAGAAATTGTTGAAAATGTGGAAACAGCAAATGTTGAAAATGTTGAAAACTATGTGCAAAGAGTGAGTTTTCAACATTTTCCACGGTGATTTGCTGTTGAAAACCTGTTGAAAATGTTGAAAGTGTTGAAAATGTTGAAAACTTTGAAAAGTGCAAAAAAAGTTTTCAACAATTCAATGTGGAAAACCGTTTGTATATGTTGAAAAAATGTTGAAAACTCAAGTTTTCAACATTTTCCACAATGACGGATTTCAGGAAGAAAAAAATGTTGAAAACTCTGTGGAAAATGAGGAAAACTCCGAAAAAGAAATCCTCAATAGATAAAGAAATTTGTCTTTTGTTGTCATGAGAACAAAAAAAAGTGAATTTTACACATTAACAGGGTCTTCGTCTGTGATATTGACAGATTTAAAAACTTTTATTAGTTTTAGCTAAAAAAACGGCTTATTTTTTTCTATTATAGAAATTTTAAAAAGTTTTCAACATTTTCAACATTTTTAACATGTGGAAAACTGTTTTTGAAACTTTTGCAAAAAATTTTTGAAAATTGAGTTTTCAACATTTTCCACATTTCAACAAGTTTTCCACAATCTTTCAACAATTTTCGATTTAAGAAACTTTTTTCTAAAAAAATGCTTATTATTTTTCAGATAAAAGTGTATATTGTCGGGGACACTGTTCCCTCCCCCCTGCCAAAGACTCTGCCTTTCGAAACCGTCACTTTTTTGAAAAAAATGGACAAAAACTTTTATGTTTACTTTATTTGGAGAAGCCAGAGGGGAATATTATATTTTTGATTTATGATATAATAGCAGTTTCCAAGTTTTAAAGAAATAAAGAAGTGAATTACTCGCCAAAAAGGTATAAAATGGTAAGAAACCAAACAAACCGGTTGCAACCTGAAAAGGAGTAATTCACATGAAAGCATTATACACCCAGACAGGAATAATAAGCAAGCTCAAAAAAACATTTTTTGAAATATTTTCTGATGAAAGCAGGAATACTAAAGAGCATTTGTTTGGATTATTGATATCTATGCTGTGCCTGAACAGATTTCAATGTTTAAAATACAACCTGTGTTTTTAAGGGCAATGCCCTTAAACTCCCTAACAATTTGACTTT
>CACYDZ010000035.1 GCA_902773265.1 uncultured Ruminococcus sp. | reverse complement strand
GAAAGTTTTTTTGCTTACTTTTTTTTCAAAAAAAGTAAGTTTGAAAAAAGTTGACAAAGACTTTTCATTGTCACCGCTGAACCTTTGATAAACAATCCGAACGAAGTGAGCCTTGAAAGTTTTTTTGCTTACTTTTTTCAAAAAAAGTAAGTTTGAAAAGGCTTGACCGAAATTTTTAATTGTCACCGCTATAAGTTGTTTTTTTAATTCAGCCGGTGATTTTTTCAGTGAAAAGAAATATTTTTTCTCAAAAATAAGATATGTTATTGCAAAAAAATACAGATTTCCTTATAATAGGAATGAGGGCAACAATATTTTTACCAATACAAAGGAGGAGAATTTTTTGGAAAAACTGTTTAAACTCAAAGAAAACGGTACGACTGTCAGAACAGAGATTGTTGCGGGAATTACCACATTTCTGACAATGGCATACATTATCTTTCTGAACCCTACCGTCATCGGCAGAAGCAATCCTGCACTGGCAAATTTACCGGGAACGATGGAAGATACAGCTGTCATTACGGCAACCTGTATTGGTGCGGCACTCGGCACATGGTTAGTCGGATGGCTTTCGAACTATCCTATGGCACAAGCTCCCGGACTTGGACTTAATGCGGTATTTGCTTACACTTTGTGTCTGTCGTTTGAACTTTCGCCAAGTGCGGCACTGGCGGGTGTATTTCTGGCAGGCGTATTCTTTATTTTGCTGACCGTCACAGGAGCAAGAAAAGCTATCGTTGATGCTATTCCCTACAGTCTGAAAAAGGCAATTTCGGCAGGTATAGGACTGTTTGTGGCTATCATAGGCTTTTCCAACGCAGGTATTGTCATTGGAGAAAACAGCGGTTCACCTACTGTCATCGACATGGGAAGTTTTGCCAATCCACAGGTAATGATGGCGATTGTCGGACTGATAATTCTTGCCATTCTTGTCACACAGAAAGTCAAAGGAGCAATTTTCATTGGTATGATAGTTACCGCTTTAATAGCAAATGTCTGTCAGTTTGTCTTTGATATTGATATGGGAATCACTGCTCCGAAAAGTGTAGCACCTATTTTTGACTTTTCGATGTTCGGAAAATGTTTTTCAGGTTTCGGGGAATTGTTTTCCGCACCGCTTGCGTCCATGCTGGCGGTAATGATTACCTTACTGATGGTAGATATGTTCGACACGATAGGCACGCTTATCGGTGCAGCCGACAAGGCGGGCTATCTTGACGAAAACGGCAATTTACCCAAAATTGAAAGAGCTATGCTGGCAGATGCTCTGGCAACCTCAGCGGGGGCAATTTTCGGTACTTCAACCATAACCACCTATGTAGAATCTACCGCAGGCATTGCGGCAGGCGGAAGAACAGGTCTGACCTCTACAGTAACAGGTCTTTGTTTTTTGTTGTCTTTATTTTTGTCACCGTTTGTCGGACTTGTCCCCACAGCCGCAACCGCACCTGTATTAATCATTGTTGGTATTATGATGTGTTCGTCTTTGAAAGATATCGACTGGGCTGATTTGGAAGTAGCTATTCCCTGTTTCTTTGTGGTAGTGGGAATGCCGTTTTTCTGGTCAATTACAGACGGTATTGCTTTCGGCTTTATTTTCTATACAGTCGTAAAGGTTGCCAGAGCAAAGTTCAAAGATATTCACCCGATTATGTATATTGTCGTTGGTTTGTTCATTGTTATGTACATACTCAGTTCGTTGCAGGGTCTGGGTATTCTGTAAAACAGAAAGCCGTACTGTCAAAAGACAGTACGGTTTTTTTCGTTAGAATTGATAAAATTATATGGATAATTTGTCAAAATTAAATCTTGTTATTTTCAGTAATCATATGATAAAATTTTATTGGTAATTTATCTTTAGGAGGAATAATTTTGAAATTATCTAAAAAAATCCTGTCAGCATTACTGACAGCCGTCATGGTACAGAGTGTACTCACCACAGCAGTTGTGATGAATGTTTCGGCGACAGAACTCAACGGTACAGTTATCAGTCAGGTAGCAGCAATATCGCTGGACAAAACAACACTTTCGTTAAAAGTAGGCGATATCTACACACTCACCGCCAGAAACAATACCGGTACAACTCTCACTTGGAAAAGCAGTAACGCAAATGTTGCCACTGTCAATTCCAAAGGAAGAGTAGTTGCCAGAGGTGAGGGAACTGCCAATATTACCGTCGTTACCGCCGACAAACAAAAGGCTGTCTGTACAGTAACCGTCAGACAAACAACCACCGTAACGCTGAATAAGACAAGTCTCAGTCTGTTTGTCAAAGAAACCGCCAATCTCACCGCAACCGTTACCAACAATGAATCCCCTGTTACGGTAACTTTTAAAAGCAATAATGCCAATGTAGCTACCGTCAACTCACAGGGAAGAGTAGTTGCCAGAGGTATTGGGACGGCAAATATCACCGCTGTCACATCAGATGGTCATAAAGCGGTCTGTACTGTCACCGTAAAAGAAAAACCGACAATTTCACTCAACAAAACCTCTCTTACTCTCAGAGAAAAGGATATCTATACCTTAACGGCAACTGTCACACCACAGGATTCCGATGCAACAGTTACTTTCAAGAGCAGTAATGCAAATGTTGTCACTGTCAATTCCAAAGGAAGAGTTGTTGCCAGAGGACAGGGTACAGCAACTGTCAAAGCTATCGTCACAGGCGGAGCAACAGCAAGTTGTGAAGTAACGGTAAAACAGAGTTATGCCGATGAGGTTATAGAACTTGTCAATATAGAAAGAGCGAACGAAGGTCTGTCGCCGCTGGAAAAAAGAGAAGATGTGTGTGCATTGGCAGATATCAGAGCAGAAGAACTGACAGAAGAATTTTCACATACCCGTCCTGACGGAAGAAGTTGTTTCACGGTATTCACTGATGCCAATGTCAGATGGTCGGCTTTAGGAGAGAATATCGCCGCAGGCTATCGTACACCGCAGGCAGTAATGAATGGGTGGATGAACTCCGAAGGACACAGAGCCAATATTCTCAGTTCAAATTTTACAGGTATCGGTGTCAGTATGTACGAACAGAACGGCGTAAAATACTGGGTACAGCTGTTTATCAAATAAGATGGTCATTTAAGTGTATGCTATGACAATCAAAAGTTTTTTGTCCACTTTTTTTCAAAAAAGTGGTGGGGTTAAGGGGCAAAGCCCCTTAGCAGGATTTTAAAGGGCGGCAGCCCTT
>CACYDZ010000034.1 GCA_902773265.1 uncultured Ruminococcus sp. | reverse complement strand
GTGGAAGATATGATGGGCTGAGAATTATCCGCAAAGCTGTTAAGGAGTGTGTATTGCGTGAAAACTTGTGAATATTGTGGAAAAGAGATAGATTATAATCATGCGTTTTGCGATGATGAATGTGAACAGAACACATTCAATTATTATAAGAACAGAAAACGCTGGCAGGGTTTGTTCAGCGGAGGAAATATCTTAGGCATTATATCCTGTCTGATAGGACTGGTGGTAGGGGTTATTTCCAAAAATGTGAAACTCGGGTTACTGATAACGGGTTCAGGCATACTGGTTATCGGAATATTATATCTGGTGTTGCCGTATTACGGGCTTGACGAACAGATAAAAAAGAAAGGGATTATCTCTACCACCAAAACGGTGAGAATGTTGGGGGCAGTAGGATTACTGACAGGACTTGTGTGTGTAATCTGCGGAATAATTGTGCCGTTTAAATAAGTATAGCTATCTGATGATACATAAGGTGTGAAAATATGGCTGATAATATATTGCAGGAAACTTCTGTAAAGAATATGGTTTACCTTGTCAGATGTTGTATCCATAATACAGTACCCGACAGAAAAAAAACAGAAGAAATGGATTTAACTGCTCTGTACACAGTAGCAAAAAAACATATGCTGACAGCAATCGTCTGTACAGCTTTGGAACAGGCAGGTATTAAAGATAAGCGTTTCATACAGGCAAAGGCGAAAGCTATCCGTAAAGAAATTTTGCTGGAACAGGACAAGGCATTACTTACAGCGTGTCTGGAACGGGAAAAAATATGGTATATGCCTCTCAAAGGCACGGTGATGAAGAATTTCTACCCTTCACTGGGAATGAGACAGATGTCTGATGTAGATATTCTGTTCGACAGCAGTTACCGCAGTAAATTGATTACCATTATGGAAGAGCTGGGTTTTACGGGAACAGACCTAGGCAGGGGAAATCACGACATTTATCATAAAGAACCTGTCAGTAATTTTGAAATGCACACGCTTTTATTTGCCAAAACTTCTCAGAATAATTTTTATGATTATTACCGTGATGTCAAGGAGCGTCTTGTGAAAGATAAAGACAACGGATATGGTTATCATTTTTCGCCTGAAGATTTCTATATTTATCTTATTGCCCATGAATACAAACATTATTATATCAGCGGAACAGGTCTGCGTTCTGTACTGGATATTTATGTTTTCCGACAGAGGTTTGGCGATACACTGGACGAGGAATACATTACCCGTGAAACCGAGAAACTTCACATTGCCGATTTTGAACGCTCTAATAAAGAGCTGGCATTATATTTGTTCGGAGAGGGAAAACTTAGCCATAAGGATACCGAAGAAATGTTATTTTACCTTATGTCCTCAGGGGTACACGGTACATTGTCACAGAATATAACTAACGGAGTAAACAGAAACGGTGGCGGAAAAAAAGGAAAATTCTTTTTTTTGGCTGAAAGAGTGTTCATGCCTTTAGAAAAAGTGAAATTATATTACCCGTTTTTCTATCGTCATAAGATATTGTTACCGTGCCTTTTCTTTTACAGGATAGGTCGGTTGTTTACGGTGAGCCGAAAAAAAGCGTGGAAAACTTTACGCATTTTAAAAGAGATGAAAACCGACTGACGATATTTATGAAAGGTTAAAAGCAGAAATATGAAAAAAATAATGTTGGTGTTTGGCACGAGACCTGAAGCTATCAAGATGTGTCCGCTGGTCAACGAACTGAAAAAGAGAAAAACTTTACAAACAGTAGTTTGTGTGACAGGTCAGCATCGTGAAATGCTGGAACAGGTTTTGCATACTTTTGGTGTTATTCCCGATTATGACCTTTCTATCATGAAAGACAGTCAGACATTGTTTGATGTAGCGGTGAATATTCTGGAAAAAATGAAAGGCGTACTGGAAGAAGTACGCCCTGATATTGTTCTGGTGCATGGTGACACATCTACTACATTTGTCACCGCACTGGCTTGTTTTTATTTACAGATTGCGGTAGGTCATGTTGAGGCAGGATTGCGAACCTATAACATTTACTCTCCCTATCCCGAAGAGTTCAACCGACAGGCAGTAGGGATTATCAGTAAATATCATTTTGCCCCTACCGCACTGGCAAAGCAACATCTGTTGCAGGAAGGCAAAAAAGAAGATACCATTTTTGTCACGGGCAATACCGTCATTGACGCTATGCGTTATACCGTTACCGAAAACTATCATCATCAGGAACTGGACTGGGTGGGTGATAACCGTATGATTTTCATTACCGCACACAGACGAGAAAATCTTGGCGAACCTATGCACCATATGTTCAGAGCAATCCGCAAAGTGCTTGATGAACACCCTGATGTACGGGCAATCTATCCCATTCATATGAACCCCTTAGTCCGAAAGATAGCGGAAGAAGAACTTGGCAACTGTCAGCAAATCCATATTATCGACCCGATTGATGTTGTGGACTGTCACAATTTTGAAGCAAGGTGTCATATTTGTCTGACGGATTCGGGCGGAATACAGGAAGAATGTCCGTCATACGGAAAGCCTGTACTTGTCATGAGAGATACCACAGAACGCCCCGAAGGAATTGAAGCAGGTACTTTAAAGCTGGTGGGTACTAGCGAAGATACTATTTATGAATGGTTTACCCGTTTGCTGGACGATGAAGAAGCGTATAACAAAATGGCACACGCCTCTAATCCTTACGGTGACGGACACGCTTGTGAAAGAATTGCCGACATTCTGGAAAATTAAGAGTGGTATTCGGATTGTTTATCACAGGTCGGGTTATGACAATGAAAAGTTTTGTCCACTTTTTCAAAAGTAAAAGGCTATACCTTTTAACTCTTTGATGGCAGGGGCGTTTAATGTTATTAACTTAATTCTGTCATCGTGAACGAAGTGAACCATAAAAGTTTTTGTCGAACTTTTTTCAAAAAGTTCGTGGGGTCAAGGGGTGAAACCCCTTGTGGGATTTTAAAGGG
>CACYDZ010000033.1 GCA_902773265.1 uncultured Ruminococcus sp. | reverse complement strand
GGGGAGTTAAAGGGCGTTGCCCTTTAAAATCCCACAAGGGGCTTTGCCCCTTGACCCCACCACTTTTGAAAAAGTGGACAAAACTTTTCATTGTTATAGCTAAAGGTTGTTCTTTTATTAAATAATAAAATTTTTCAAGAGGGGAAAGATTGTGTCAGAAAAAGTGATAAAAAAGCGACTGGATATACTGGTATATGAAAGTGGTTATGCACAAAGCCGTGAAAAAGCAAAGGCACTGATTATGGCAGGACTTGTGTATGTAGATAATCAGAAAGCAGATAAGGCAGGCATATCTTATCCTGAAAATGTGAAACTGGAAGTAAGAGGCAGTCAGCCAAAGTATGTCAGTCGTGGCGGATTGAAACTGGAAAAAGCGGTCAATAGTTTTGGTATTGAGTTGGACGGCAAAATCACAATGGATATAGGTGCATCAACAGGTGGGTTTACGGACTGTATGTTACAAAACGGTGCGGTAAAGGTTTATTCTGTTGATGTGGGATACGGTCAGCTTGACTGGAAACTGCGAAACGATAAAAGAGTTGTCAATCTGGAAAGAACAAACATAAGATATATTACAGAAGAACAGGTTACAGATAAGATTGATTTTTTTTCAGTTGATGTGTCGTTTATTTCGCTGAAACTGGTGTTGCCTGTTGTCAGAAGATTGATGAATGATAAAGCCGGTGGAGTTTGTCTGATAAAGCCACAGTTTGAAGCGGGAAGAGAGAATGTGGGCAAAAAGGGAGTTGTCCGTGACCCGAAAGTGCATTGTGATGTTGTGCAGAATATTGTGGAGTTTTGCGTAAATAACGGATTTGATGTATTAGGATTGGATTATTCTCCGATAAAAGGACCTGAGGGAAATATTGAATATCTGATATACATTGAAAAATCAGAAAATCCTGAAATCAGAACCGTGCTTACGCCGACAGAATTAGTGAGTAATTCTCATAAAGAGCTGGATAAAAAATGATAAGTGTATATAGGCAGGTGACAGTATAATGAAAGTGGCGGTAATTGTCAATCAATCCAAATCAGAAGCAGTGAAATTTGCACCTGTTCTGATGAAAAAGCTGTTTTCATTGAATATGGAGATTTTATTGCTTGACGAAAAAAAGAACAACAGCATGGGGGAGGGTATCCGTTATTTTTCCGACCGTGATAAAATTATCAGGGAATGTGATGTTGTCATTACGGTAGGCGGTGACGGTACAATTATTCATACGGCAAAATATTGTATGGAATATGATAAACCGTTGTTAGGGATTAATTTCGGCAGGGTAGGATTTGTAGCTACTATGGAAAAAGATGAAATTGACACGCTTTCAAAGCTACTCACTAACGAATATTATTGTGAACATCGTATGATGTTAAAAATCACTGTGGAAAATTATGTCAATACACAGGTTTTCTATGCAGTGAATGATGCAGTTATTGCCAGAGGTTCACTTTCAAGAATGATGGATTTGTCGGTATCCGCCAACAATCAGAAAATATGCGATTATCGTGCAGACGGTATTATTTTTGCTACCCCTACAGGGTCTACGGCCTATTCTCTTTCGGCAGGAGGGCCTGTCATCAGTCCGGATATGGAATGTATCTTAATGACACCCATATGTCCTCACAGTTTGTTTTCCCGTTCGGTTATCTTTAAAAAGAGTGATATCATTACAGTAGGCAATATCATCAATCCCGACAGAAACGGCAGTGAAGTAGAGTCTTTTCTCACAGTAGACGGACAATATTACATACCGCTAAGAAACGATTCTAAAATCGTGATTGAAAAATGTGACAAACCATTCAAGCTCATTTACATCAATCGGAAAAATTTCTATGAGGTGCTGAATGAAAAGTTGAATGAGCGTGGCTGATTTAAGGGAGGACTTCTGATGAAATCGCACAGACAGGCAGTATTGCTGGAAATCATACAGGAATATGATATTGATACACAGGAAGAATTACTGGATAAACTCCGAGAAAAAAATTTCAATGTCACACAAGCAACGGTATCGAGAGATATTAATGAATTGAAACTGATTAAAGTTCCCATAGCCAATGGAAAATATAAATATACTGTTGCTCAGAAAGACGAAAATATGGATACACAATCTTCTTTTAAAACTATCTTTAAAACAGCGGTACGCAGTATAGACTTTGCACAGAATATGATAGTGCTGAAAACTACCAGCGGAATGGCTCAAGGGGTATGTTATGAACTGGACTCCATCGAACTGGACGGTATATTGGGAACCATTGCAGGAGATGATACGATTTTTGTAGTGACTTCATCTAACACCAAATCAGCGGCACTGGTATCGGAATTAAAAAAAATTATGTAAAGCGGTGTATTATTTTGCTCAACTCACTGTATATAGAAAATATTGCGGTAATCGAAAAAACAACTATAGAATTTCAGTCAGGGTTCAATGTACTGACGGGCGAAACGGGTGCCGGAAAATCCATTATTATAGGAGCGGTCAATTCTTTGCTTGGCGGTAAGATTTCAAAGGATATGATTCGTTCAGGAGAAAGCTATGCTCTTGTATCAGGCAGTTTTACCGTGAACAATCCGACAGTTACAGAATTATTGACCCATTACGGTTATGAATTTGATGAAGATAACGAATTGCTGTTACAGCGGAAATTCACGGCAAACGGAAAAAGTTCCTGTCGTATTAACGGCAGACCTGCTACATTATCTATCCTGAAAGAGATTGCAGGATATCTGGTCAATATTCATGGACAGCATGAAAGTTATCATCTGATGTCAAGTGAAAATCACATTTCCTACATTGACAATATGGGAAATCTGGACGAACTCAAGGCAGAATACCGCAAAAATCTGGCAAAGTTACGGGAATGTAAGAAAAAACTCCATAACGCACAGATGGAAGATTCGCAAAGAGAACGACAAATAGATTTATTGAAATATCAGATTAACGAAATTGAAGAAGCTGCCCCAAAAGAAGGGGAATATGAACGCCTTACTGAAGAACGCACAAAAGCCTTGAATATTCAGGATATTTTAAAAGGGCTTTCAGCGGTTGACCGTTTATTAAATGGTAATGATACTCTGGAAGGCTGTCTTTCTTTTTTGAGAGAATGTGGAAATGAATTAAGTACGGTTGCGGAATATTTACCGCAGGCAGAAAAATTAAGTGAACGCATAACAAACAGCTATTATGATTTACAGGATTGTTCGCAGGAGATTGCCAATCTGATAGCAGAAACAGATATCGACCCTTACCGTCTGACAGAGATTGAAGAACGGCTGGACTTATTATATCGGCTTTCCAAGAAGTATGGCAGTACCACACAGGAAATACTGACCTTTTACGAAAATGCTAAAACAGAACTTGCCCGTCTGGAAGATTATGAATTTAGTATGGAACGCTTGCAGAAAGAGTATGACAATTATTTTCAGAAAACAAAACAGCTTGCTTTACAGCTTTCGACAAAGCGGAAAGAAATTTCTATACATTTTATGGCAAAAGTCAAAGAGGAAATGAAATTTCTGGATATGCCGAATGTCAATTTGAAAGTGCATACGGAAAGATGTCCGCTCAACGAAAACGGATGTGATAAACTGGAATTTCTGATTTCGGCAAATCTGGGAGAAGAACCGAAACCTGTTTCCAAAATTGCGTCAGGCGGAGAACTTTCCCGAATGATGCTGGCAATAACCAATGTGCTGGCAAAGAATAATATTGTTGATACGATGATTTTTGATGAAGTAGATACAGGTATCAGCGGAAGTGCTTCACAAAAAGTAGGCTATAAGCTGAAATCTTTATCCGAAACAAGACAGGTTATCTGTATTACTCATCAGGCACAGATAGCCTCTTTAGCTGATGAACACCTGTTCATTCAGAAAAAAACAGAAAATAACCGCACATTCACACAGGTAACCCATCTTGATTTTGAACAACGCAAACAGGAACTTGCCCGTATTATCGGTGGTGTTTCTATTACAGAAATTACTTTACAACACGCTGAAGAAATGCTGAATCATCAAAACAGGATTTCTCTCATTCAGCAGAAATAAAGCAGGTATGTATTTATGAAATATTGGAAAATTAAAAAAATAGATAAAGAAGCTGTCAACACTCTGGCACAACAATCAGGTATTCCTCCTATAACAGCAATGTTGCTGAACATAAGAGGATTGAATACCGCTGAAGAAGTCGAACAGTTTTTATATGAAGAGGAAGAATTAGATGACCCTTTTCTCATGACAGATATGGTCAAAGCTGTGGAGCGTATCAGACAGGCGTTACAAAATCACGAAAAAATCTGTATTTATGGCGATTATGATGCTGACGGTGTTACTTCTACTGCATTGTTATACGACTATCTTCAATCCATAGGAGCAGATATTACCTACTATATTCCCTCAAGGGAAAGTGAGGGGTATGGTATGAATAACAGTGCCGTTGACAAAATTTATCAAAGAGGGACTAATCTTATTGTTACGGTAGACAATGGTATTTCGGCAGTCAAAGAGATTGCTTATGCCGAAAGTCTTGGTATAGATACGGTTGTTACCGACCACCATACACCACCCGAAATTCTGCCTGAGGCAGTTGCGATTGTCAATCCTCACCGCAAAGATTGTCTGTCAGTATTCAAACACCTTTCGGGAGTGGGAGTAGCTTTCAAACTGATTATGGCATTGGAAGACGATAACCTTGATTTGGCAGATTTGTTGGAACGCTATTCTGATATTGTCAGTTTAGGAACGATAGGCGATGTAGTTTCTCTTACAGGGGAGAACAGGATACTTGTCAAAAACGGACTGCATCACATTATTGACATGAATAATCGTGGCATTACAGCTTTGTTAGATACCGCAGGACTGAAAGGCAATAAAAAAATCACCGCCAACAAACTGGCATTTACTTTAGTACCCAGAATTAACGCTTGCGGAAGACTGGCACTGTCTGAAAAATCCGTACAGCTTCTGTTGACAGATGATGATGCGGTTGCCCGTGAGATTGCCGAAGCACTTACCGAAGATAACACCCAACGGCAGGCAATCGAAAAAACAATTCTTGAAGAAGTGAAAACTTACATAGAAAACAATCCCTATATCAGATATTTACCTGTTATGGTCATCAGCGGAGAAAACTGGCATCAGGGAGTAATCGGTATTGTATCATCACGCATAAAAGAGATTTACGGCAAGCCAAATATTCTTATCACCGTTGATGGAGATAACGCCAAAGGCAGTGGAAGAAGTATAGAGGGTTTTTCTCTTATTGAGGCAATCACCACTTGTCAGGATTTGTTTTCCCATTTTGGCGGACACCCGATGGCAGTTGGTCTTAGTATGAAGACATCTGATATTGAAGAATTTTCCGTCAGGCTAAATGAGTACGCCATTATGAAAGGTGTTCCTTTTATGACCTTGAACATTGACTGTAAAATCAATCCGAAGTTTCTGGATATAGAACTGGCGAAGAGTATTGCTTTACTTGAACCGTTCGGGGCAGGTAATCCCACACCCATTTTCGGTGTTTATCATATGGAATTGATATCCATTACTCCTATGGGAGGAAATAAACATTTAAGACTTGCATTTCAGCGAGAAAGTGTTATTATTAATGTAATGCAATTTTTTATGACACCTGAAGAATTTCCGTATATTACCGGTGATGTACTGGATATTGCCGTAACAGTAGATATCAATGACTATAACAACCGTCAGTCCATCAGCATTATTGCCAAAGAAATAAAATTCAGCAGTGATGATAACTTGCTTATGCTGGAACACAACAGACTGTTTGAAAAACTGATGAATTTACAGAACTTAGACAAAGAAGAAATCAGTTTGCTGATGCCATCAAGAGAAGATTTTGTGAATGTGTTCAAATTTATCCGACGGATAAGACGGTGGTATTTCGGAGAAGATATTCTTTGTCACCGACTGAATAACGAAAGACTGAACTACGGAAGATTACAGGTTATTTTAACCGCAATGTATCAGCTTTCCCTGATAGAGTATCGTAAAAACGGAGAGGAAACCTTTATTGAAATTCTTCCCTTTGATGGTAAAGCAGAACTGGAAAGTGCGGACATTATGAAACGGTTAAAGAGTTATCTGTGAAAGGGGTTATATAAAAAATCTGCATGATAGAAAGCAACTCATAGCTATGACAAAGAAAAGTTTTTGTCCACTTTTTTCAAAAAGTGGCGGATTCCAAAGGCGGAGCCTTTGGGCAGGATTTTAAAGGGCGACAGCCCTTTAATCGGGCAGGATTTTAAAGGGCGACAGCCCTTAATCGGCTAGGAATTTCTTATTAGTGGAATTATTCAGGGATAGCAATATCTTTGGAAGAAAGAGGGGGATTGCAAATGGCAAAAGTAATGGTTCATTATCAGGATTATGAAGAACTGAAAAAAATGATACGGCTAAGCGGAAGAGAATACAACATGGAGTTGATTGAAAAGGCATATAACCTTGCCAATGAAGCTCACGGCAGCCAGAGGCGTGTGTCAGGTGTTCCGTATATTTTACACCCGACTTCGGTAGCGTGTATTCTTGTGGATTTGGGTATGGATACAGAATCTGTGGTCGCCGCTTTGCTGCATGATGTGGTAGAAGATACAGATGTCACGCTGGACGAGATTATCAAAAAGTTCGGACGACCGATTGCCCATCTGATTGACGGTGTGACCAAGCTGAAAAAACTCCCTTATTCGACTATGACGAAAGAAGTACAGCAGGCAGAAAATATCAGAAAAATGCTGATTGCCATGTCTGATGATATCAGGGTCATTATCATTAAACTTGCTGACCGTTTACATAATATGCGGACGATTGAGTGTATGAAAGAACAGAAACGGCGTGATAAGGCACTGGAAAATATGGAAGTCTATGCACCGATTGCTCATCGTTTGGGTATCCGAACCGTAAAGGAAGAAATAGAAGACCTTTCCTTACAATATCTTGACCCTATCGGCTATAAAGAAATCGAAGATGCTCTGTCCTTTACCGAAACTGACCGTAAAAAGTTCATCGAAAAAATCAAAGCGGAAATTATGGCAAAAGCTACTAAATTTGTTGACAAACTCTATATAGAGGGCAGAGTAAAAAGTATCAACGGCATTTACAGAAAAACTTTCATGAAAGGCAAAAGTCTGGAACAGATTTATGATATTTTTGCTGTTCGTGTGATTGTCGATTCCGTCAGCGACTGTTACAATATTCTAGGTGTCGTACATGATATCTATACTCCGTTGCCGAACCGTTTCAAGGACTATATTTCTACCCCGAAACCAAATAAATACCAGTCTTTACACACAACGGTTATCGGTAAGGAAGGTGTTCCTTTTGAAATTCAGATAAGAACATGGGATATGCACTATACCGCTGAATACGGTATTGCCGCTCACTGGAAATATAAACTCGGACTGACAAAAGAAGATTCGCTGGATACGAAAACAGACTGGATAAGAAAAATGCTGGAAAATCAGTCTGATGACGAAACAGAAATTATTGCCAATATTAAAACTGACCTTGCTTCAGAAGAAGTGTATGTCTTTACACCCAGAGGAGATTTACTGAGTTTACCTGTCGGTTCAACTATGATAGATGTGGCTTACGCTATACACTCCGAAGTAGGCAACAGAATGATTGGTGCCAAGGCAGACGGCAAAATCACACCTATTGATACACCTGTCAAGATGGGGTCAATCATTGAAATTCTCACCTCCAAAGAAACAGCAGGGCCTAAAAGAGATTGGCTGACAAAAGTCAAAACCAGCGAGGCAAGAAATAAAATCAAGACATGGTTCAAAAGGGAATGTCGTGAAGAGAATATAGAGCGTGGCAAAGCGGAAATCGAAAAGGTATTCAAACATAACGGTATATTGCTGACTGATGATGAACGGACGGCATTTTTCTCCGAACTCCTGAAAAAACAGTTTACAACTTTAGATGATTTCTATGCCGCCATAGGTTATGGGGGAATATTGACATGGAAATTAATTCCCCGTATGAAAGAACTCTACGGCAAGAATTACCGGACTACCGAAAACTTTGATGAAAAGACCGTAGAGATTACTCCTGTAAAACATAAGGCGAATAGTGATATCCTCGTTGAAGGTGTTGACGATATGTTGATTAATCTTGCCAAATGTTGCAACCCTATGCGTGGTGACAAAATTATCGGCTATATTACTCGTGGTAACGGTGTTTCCATTCATAAGTGTTCCTGTAATAATGTTATCAATAATATCAGCAATCCTGAAAATGCAGCAAGGTGGGTTAAAGCTAAGTGGAATGATACCTTGTCCAAAAATGAATCCTATCAGACTGTTGTAGAAATTATTGCTATGGACAGAATGGGACTGCTTGCAGATGTTACAAGTATGTTAGGGTCTATGCACATTAACATCAATGCTTTTAACTCATCAGAAATTAAAAGCGGTATTGCCAGTATGCGTTTTAATATCACTGTAAGCAGTATTGAACACCTGAAATTTATTTTTGACAAACTGTCAACTATCAGCGGTGTACAGAGTGTTTCCAGAATATAAGAGTTAAAGGGCGATTAAGAACCAATGTCATTAACTTAATTCTGTTATCGTGAACGAAGTGAGCCATAAAAGTTTTTGTCGAACTTTTTTCAAAAAGTTCGTGGGGTCAAGGGGTGAAACCCCTTGTGGGATTTTAAAGGGCAAAGCCCTTT
>CACYDZ010000032.1 GCA_902773265.1 uncultured Ruminococcus sp. | reverse complement strand
CCGCCCTTTAAAATCCTGCTAAGGGGCTTTGCCCCTTAACCCCACCACTTTTGAAAAAGTGGACAAAACTTTTAATTGTCACCGCCATACTTACGATAAACAATCCGAACGAAGTGAGCCGAAAAAGTTTTTTGTCCACTTTTTTTCAAAAAAGTGGGCAGGATTTTTAAGGGCGACAGTCCTTAAACTATTTGGGAAATACAGGGAGTTTTTCCAGATAAACAATATCTGTTCTGTTCTGAGCGTCACCCTCTGCAAGAACGGTAGCTTTTCCGGCAACTTCACCGCCGACTTTCTTGACCAGTTCTTCCAGTGCCAGAAGAGATTCGCCCGTACTGATAACATCATCAACAATCAGTACCCGTTTACCTTTAAGGTTATTTGCGTCCTCACGGCTTAAATACAAGGTCTGTTCTTTTGCGGTGGTAATGGATTTACACCTGACCGAAACAATGTCTTTCATATAAAGTTTGACAGATTTTCTGGCTATCACATAATTCCGACAGCCTTGTCTTGCCACTTCGTAACAAAGCGGAATACCTTTAGCCTCCGCAGAAAGCACCACATCATGTTCAGGACATTTTTCCAGCAAGGCTTTTGCTGTTGCCTCAGTGATTTCCACATCTCCGAACATGATAAATCCCGCAATATCCAGATTGGGAGAAACTTCACACAAAGGCAGTTTTCTTGTACAGCCTGCAACTGTCAGTTCATAGTAATCCATTTTTGTCTAATCTCCTTTTACGCAATTTACTCAAAATTTTTCTTACCGTTCAGCCCATAGCCACATTCAGTTTTTTTCCGCCCATCAGATGAAAATGCAGATGAAAAACTGTCTGACCGCCGTCTTTACCGCAATTACTGACTATTCTGTAACCACCGTTGAGATGATTTTCTCCGGCAATCTGCGGAATAACTTCAAAAATGTGAGCAATGATATGACTGTTTTCCGTAGTAATACCGTTCATACTTTCGATATGCTGTTTAGGAATAATCACAATATGAACAGGTGTCTGAGGCTGAATGTCATGAAAAGCGATAATCAAGTCATCTTCGTATACCTTTTTAGACGGGATTGTTCCGTCAGCGATTTTACAAAAAATACAATCCATTTAATTTTCTGTCCTTTCTTGTTCGGGGTTATTTTGTATGATGAATTACGCATGACACATTACGCATTAATTCTTAGGTTTCTTTTTTTTCTGTCCCGATACAATCACTATCAGTACGATAACTACGATAATAATAGCCACGCTTAACAGAACAACAACAGGTAAACTGCCGTTATCTTTCAGTTTCTGTACAATATTGCGGTTATCAATACGGGGAGCAACTTCGTCAGAAACATCTATCTTGATTTCTGTGGGAACAGATGTAGGTTTTTCTTCTTTTTTCGTTTCGGGATAAATCATACCGCTTCCCAGTTTAAAGGCAAGTTCATTGAGATTCATCGAACCGTCCGCATTGATGACAGGAACATCAACAGGTAACACACCATAGGGATTTTTATAGCCGAATACCACCTCTATTGCTGCCATAATATTGGGACCATAGGTATATGTGGCAGGCAAAGACCCGTCTGTATCGGATGAATCCATACCTTTACAGCCGTATGCCACAAGTAATGCGGGAACATCTGTATAATTGGCAACATCGTAGGGTTTGCCGATACTGATAACCATACAGTTTTTTTCCTGTTCTCTTGCATGGGAAATCACCTGTTTCGGAACAGCTGTACTGATATGGTTGGGGAGAATATCCATCGGAGAAGACATCTCTGTAAAGACAAATACATAATCCGCACTGTTTACCGCATAACAGATATCGTCTGCTGAACTTCCCTCATGATAACAGTAGGTTTCATATTCCATCTGCGGAATGGCTTTTTTGGCAAAAAGTTTACTCATGGCAAACTGACAGTTTGTCCTCTCGTCAGCATAAGGCATGACAAAAACGGCTTTTTGACCGTCTTTAGGTTTCAAGGGCAACATATTGTTGTCATTTTTCAGAATGGTGACGGCTTTTGTAGAAATATCATCTTCCGTTTCGTGGTTCTGCACACTGCCGACAATACTTAAAGCCTGTGCGACCGCCGTACCACGATAAGCAAACATATTTCTTTTTTGTTTCAGTTCAATAATTCGTCTGACCGCCTCATTGATGGTTTCTTCCTTGATGGTACCGTTTCTGACAGCAGATGCGATATTGCCTATCAAAGACGAAACTTCTACCTTACTGCTTGCCGAAGAAATGGAAACGGGCATTAACAACATATCCACTCCTGCATTGATAGCCAGCACACAGGCTTGTGTGACACCGAAATTTTCAGCAATAGCTGACATATTCATAGCGTCTGTGGTGACAACACCTTTGAATCCCATTTCATTCCGCAGTAAATCTGTGATGATTTTTTTGGAAAGTGTAGCAGGCAGGATAATATCGTCCCCATCAGAATTTTTCATTTTGGTATTCTCAATCAACGGGAATTGAATATGTGCGGTCATTATCATATCCACACCGCTGTCAATCGCTTTTTTGAAAGGAACAAGTTCACATTTTTCCAGTTCTGTCATCGATTTGGTAATGACAGGCAGTCCGACATGAGAATCTGTCGAAGTATCGCCGTGACCCGGAAAATGCTTGACAACGGCAACCACATTGTTTTTCTGAATACCTGTTACCGTACTCATTCCCAGACGCCCTACCATTTCAGGGTCTGATGAATAGGAACGCAGTCCTATAATGGGGTTCAGCGGATTGCTGTTGACATCAAGTGACGGAGCAAAGTCCATATTAAATCCCAGAGCGGAAAGTTCTCTGCCAATAATATTGCCGGCAGTCTGACAATCTTCTTCACTGTTGGTAGCTCCAAGTGCCATATTGCCCGGCAAAGAGGTTCCCTGTTTTAATCTGACTACCTCTCCGCCTTCCTGGTCTATCGACACAAAAAGCGGTATCTGATTTCGGCTTGCCAGAGCGGCATTCTGAAAATCGGATATCAACCGGACAGTCTGTTGTGTATCTTCCAGATTGTCAGAAAATAAAATCACACCTCCCAGCGACTTTTCCGTGAAAATATCGGCAACTTCCTTTTTCAGGGCAGTAAACGCTGTACCGTTATATTTGCTGACATCAAGTATCAGCATCTGTCCGATTTTTTCTTCCAAAGTCATTCCTGCCACCAAATCATCTGTGAATGTGGCACAGACCGTAGGTATTCCCAACAAAATACACATCACTGACAGTACAATACTGACGGTGATTTTGAATGGTCTTTTCATTCTTTTCATCAAACCTTTCTTTATCCTTATTTTTGAAAAAACTCCGTCATTTATTGTATCACAAAAATCAGATAATTCCTATCCCTACTGAAAAATTTTACAAAAGATTTTTATTTTTTTGTAAACAGAAAAACAACCTAAGCTATGACAATTAAAAGTTTTTTGTCCACTTTTTGGGGGAAAAGTGGCGGTTTCCAAAGGCAGAGCCTTTGGGCAGGATTTTAAAGGGCGGCAGCCCTTTAATCGGCTAAACATTTCCAACAAAATTTGCGTACGCAAATTTTGAATTTTCACAGGGAGTTTAAGGGCTTTGCCCTTAAAAATCCCACAAGGGGACTTTGTCCCCTTGACCCCTACCACTTTTGAAAAAGTGGACAAAACT
>CACYDZ010000031.1 GCA_902773265.1 uncultured Ruminococcus sp. | reverse complement strand
GACCCGAAAGAGTTTCTTTGGCTGATTCAGAATTCGTCACTGGTGATTACAGGGTCATATCACGGACTGGCACTCTCTATCAACATGAGCCGACCTGTCTATTACGAACTCAGCGGAAAAACGAAAAACTATAATGCAAGAATATCCAGTCTGATAACCACACTGGGAATGGAAAAGTGCAGACTGGATTACGAAAAAACAGAAATTCCTGAAATCTGTTATGAAACCGTACAGGAAAAACTTTCTGTATACCGAAGACAATCCCTTGATGTGCTTGACATGATGATAACGAAATGAGGATTTCAGATGATAAAAAAGGTCTATCTGGCAAGAACCAATGACGAAAATTTATGGAAAACAAGTTCTTCAGGCGGTGCTTTCTGGAACTTGGCGGTGAATATGATTGAAAATCATAAGGGGGTATGTTACGGAGCAAAATTCACCGATGATTTCCGAAAAGTTGTTCACAACAGGGCAGAAACACTTGAAGAGGCGAAAGTTTTTCGTGGTTCAAAATACTTGCAGTCAGACATGACAGACTGCTATTCACTCATTCTGGAAGATTTGAAAAAAGGACGGGAAGTCCTCTTTTCGGGAACGCCCTGTCAGGTAATGGCGGTAAAAAAATTTATACCCGACGCCTTACAGGAAAAACTTCTTCTTGTGGAATTTCTGTGTCACGGAACGCCCAGTCCCAAAGTATTCAGAGATTATCTGGCTATTCAGGAAAACCACTATCATTCCAAAGTGACAGAAATCAAGTTCAGAGGAAAAAAACTGAAAAACAGCGTTCAGGATATGTATATCCGCTTTGCCTCTGGAAAAGCATACAAATCTTTCGGCACACAGGATATCTACTACAATCTTTTTCTCCATGAGATGATTTCAAGAGTATCCTGTGCCAACTGTCCGTTTGCCAATGAGGACAGACCGTCCGATATTGTACTTTCGGATTATTGGGGAAGTGCGGATAAAATTCCGGACGGTTTTCAAAAAAAATCAGGACTGTCGGGTATTTTCATCATTACGGATAAGGGAGAAGATTTCTGGCAGGAAAGCCTGTACCATATGACGGTTATTCCGTCAACACTTTCTGTATGCAGACAAGGTACTTTAAGTCATCCCATCACCATGAACAAAAACAGACAAGCCTTCTGGGAAAGCTATCATCAACAGGGACTTCTTTCCGCATTTGAACAGTACTTCGGCAGTTATCAGAAAATGTGTCAGAAACGCAAAGTAAAAAATTTCCTCAATCAAACAGGTATACTGGCAGTTATCCATAAATTAAAAGGCAGAAAGAGGTAAACAGCGTGAAATTATTGATTGTTCGTGGCTACGGCAACATTATGAATATTCAGAATTACAATACACAGGAACTCGGACTGGCTAAAGCCTTTGTCAGCAGAGGAATTGATACAGATATCGTCTTTTACGGTGGAAATCAGGAAACCCATATCCAGAAATGGTCTGTCGGTGACGGAAAGGATATCCATATCCACTGGCTCAAAGGAAAAGAATATTTCAAACACGGTGTCATGCCTGAAGTGTATGCACTGGCTGAAAATTACGATATCCTGTGGCTCAATGAGTTCAATCAGTATACCAGTTTTGAACTCACCAAAAAATATCCCGACAAAGTATGTATCTATCACGGACCTTACGAACAGAACTATAATCTGCCACGAAAGATAGTGAATAAAATCACTTCAACGCTGTTTTTTCGAAAAAAATTTGCTGAAAGCGTACAAGTGTTTTCCAAAAGCAGACTTGCAGAGGAATATTTACGGAAAATCGGGTTTCAGAAGGTAAAGACTATCGGCGTCGGACTGGATTCCGACAGGTTTGACCACTATGAAGATGTGGATTGGTCAAAATTCGGGATTGCGGAAAATGACCGCTACCTGTTATATGTCGGCACGATAGACCAACGCAGAAATACCCTGTTTTTACTGGATATCCTTAAAAAACTGCATGAAAGGGGTTCAGCCGTCAAACTTGTGCTTGTGGGTAAGGCGAACACTGATTATCGAACAGAATGTGAAAAAATAATCAGCGAAAATCATCTGCAAAATGCGGTTATCCATATAGAAAGTTTAAATCAGAATCAGTTGCCGTCACTGTATAAAAAAGCAGAAGTCTTTTTATTTCCGACAAAATACGATATTTTCGGCATGGTGCTGATGGAGGCGATGTTGTTTGAAGTACCTGTTGTTTCGTCCTATAACGGAGGGTCGTCAACACTGATTACCCATCAGGAAAACGGGTTTATCTGTCAGGAAAATGCTGACGAATGGGTAAATATCATCGAAAAACTGTTACAAGACAAAGATTATGCCGACCGTATAGGAAAGCTGGCAAAAAACACCATATTAGAAGATTTCAACTGGGGTGCGATTGCAGAAAAAACTTTTCCGCTGATAAAGGGTGTTGTTGATGGAAAAAAAAGTAAAAATTAATATTTTTGCCGTAGCTGTCGTTTTACTCCTGTCTTATTTTGAACTGGGAGTAATCCGTTCGTATATTTTTCCCCATTTTATTGTACAGATAGGTGCTTTGCTGATTTCTTTTGCGATATTCTTCAGTTACGCAAAAGAAATCAAAGTGACTTTGTATGAGTTTATGTGGTTTCTGGCTGTATCGGGGTTTGTCGTGTTCCGCAACAGATATCTGGCAATAGGCGAATTTGATACCAATATTATCTATTATTATCTGCTGTGTGGGATACTGGTCTTTACCCGAAAGCAGACCGACTGGGTACATTATTTCATAGACTTTCTGTTCTGGATTTCTTTATTTCATGCCATAGTAACCATCGTGTTTTCTTTGAACTCAAATTTATATCTCAGTTTCATACGACTGTTTATGCACGGCGACCTTCTGCGAAGCAATCTCTATCATTACAATGAGGGAGCTGTTGCAGGACTGTTTTCGAATTACGGAGCTAATGCCTGTGTACTGAGTATAGGAACAGGAATTATGGTTATCCGTACAATCATTGAGGGAAAGAAAAATCTGAAAAAGAACATTATCCATTTAGTTGTCCGTTTACTGGCACTTCTTTTTACGGGTAAACGCTCACCTGTTATTATGATGGTCATTGCTCTGGTTCTGATATATCTGTTCATCGAAAAACGAAACAGCATAAAGAAAATTTCCAGAATTGTTCTGGCAGGCGGAGTACTGTTTTTGGTGTTTATCTTTGTTGTTCCGTTCATTCCACAGCTTACCGTTCTGAGTAACCGTCTTATGGACACAGAAGACTGGACAACACTTGGCGGGCGTACACAGCTGTATGAACTGGCCTTTACCATGATTGCCAACAACCCTCTTCTGGGCAACGGCTGGAATTCCTATAAACTGGTATCCGCAAGAACGATAGGACGAAATTATCCGCCACAGTTTGCCCGTATGCAGACACATAATATCTATTTGCAGCTGATGTCTGAAGTAGGTGTTGTCGGGTTGGTATGGATTATTTGTTTGTTTCTGATTCCCATAAAGAACACATTCCATATCTGCCGAAAATACAGACTGGACACTTTGAAAACTTACATCGGAGAAGAACTTGTCATCGGATTGATTTCTACTTTGTTTATTCTGATATTTTTCCTTTTGTACGGTTTTACGGGAAATCCGTTATATGATGCCTATATGTATTTTCTTGCTTTCCTGTCATGTGGGGCAATGCGGGGCATCAACAATCTTGTCATGGAAAAATCAACAGAGGAAATTGCTGACTGAATGGTAAAATTGTCAAATATCGTTTATAGTAAACGACATTTATTTTTGCCCATTGCTGTTCTGAACATTCTTTTGTGTCATTCCGAACGAAGTGAGGAATCTTACAAAAAATTTCTCATCGCTTTCGCTTCTCGAAATGACATATAAAGCAATCTGTTTTGTCGTTTACTATAAATGCGTGAAGAAAGGAAATTGTCCACATGATAAAGAAGTTTTATCACCAATATATGAAAATTCCCGTAGCAGCAAGAGCGGGTATATGGTTCGTTATCTGTACGCTGTTACAGAAATGTATTGCATTCATTACTGTACCTATTTTTACCCGTCTTATGCCTACGGAAGAGTATGGTATGTACAGTGTATATCTGTCATGGTACAATATCCTTACTGTTTTTTGTACACTGAATATGCACCATGTTATCTATGTCAACAATTACACCAAAGCCGACAGCGAAAAAGAAAAAAAAGCCGCTGCTGTTCCCTTGCTGTCACTTTCCTTTATCGTTACCATTGTAATATTCATCATCTATTTACTGTTCCATAGCTTTTTCAACAGGTTTATCGGTTTGCCTACTCCCTTAGTCTGTTTACTCTTCGCACAGATTTTATTTGAACCTCCCGTCAATTTCTGGACGATGGAAAAGCGTTTCAATTACAAATACAGGGCATTGGTTATCCGTACACTGACAATGGTAGTTCTGAACGCTGTACTGGGAATTTTGTTCGTATGGATGGCAACCAAAGATGAAGCCATCGCAAGAGCTTTATCCATCGTACTGGTACAGATAATTTTCGGCGGTATTTTCTACATCTATTTCTGTAAACAGGGAAAAACTTTCTTTTCCACAAAAGGCTGGAAACACGCTTTGAATGTACAGTTACCGCTTATCCCTCACAGTCTTTCTCTTACGGTGTTGTCTTCTTCTGACCGCATTATGATAAAAAACATGGTAGGTGCCGCAGAAGCAGGTATATACAGCGTTGCCTATTCGGCAGGATATGTGGTCAATGTCCTGAAAGTCAGCATTGTTGATGCGTTGCGTCCTTGGATTTATCAGAATCTCAAAGAAAAAAAATATCAGGATATCCGCAAAGTCGTCAATGTCCTGTTATTCTTCGTGCTGGGAATAAGTACCGTGTTTACGATATTTGCTCCCGAAATCATTTATATCATGGCTCCCAAACAGTATCATGACGCTGTTTATGTTGTCCCCCCTGTTGCGGCAAGTTCTTATTTTACCTTTCTCTATAATATTTTCTCTATCATCGGTATGTACTACGAAAAAACCAAAAAAATCATGGTTGCCTCCATAACAGGTGCGGTTCTCAATCTGGGGCTGAACGCTGTCTGTATTCCCCTGTTCGGCTATATAGCCGCTGCTTATACCACACTGGTCTGTTATATCTTCTTCTCGTTTGCCCACTATTATATCATGCAGAAAATCAGCAAATCTGTTCTCAATGATACCAAAATATACGATATGCGTATTATCGTACTGCTTTCCATCGTCATCGTTCTGGTAACCGTCGGACTGACTTTTACCTACGAATATCCGCTTATCCGCTACAGTATACTTCTTCTAGTGTTACTTATTGCCTTTATCAAACGAAGAACACTCATCTCTACGCTTAAACAAATCAAAAAGAAAAACAAAAGCAAACCCCAGACACAACAAGACTGACGGAGATTGAAAATATGAAAATTACTGTTATCACCAATTATGACCAGAAAAATTACGGTTCTGTTTTGCAGGCTTTCGCTTTGCAAAGTAAGCTCCATGAACTCGGTGCTGAAAACTATATCCTCAAATGGAAAAAAGATGAAAAGAAGAAATCTCCCATAAAAAAAGTGAGGGATTTTCTTGCTCCCTCACAAAATCAGTATTCAATGAAAGCTAAACTGGAAATCCGCAAAGCAAAAAAACATTTTGCAAAACGATATCAGAAAATGGCAAAATTCTGTCAGCAGAACATTGCCGTAAAATATTGTGACTCTCTCCAATCCGCCTCCCTGATGGTGGGTGACAGAGATGTCCTTCTGGCAGGCAGTGACCAGATTTGGAGTACGGCAGGACATCAGCTTTCCCCG
>CACYDZ010000030.1 GCA_902773265.1 uncultured Ruminococcus sp. | reverse complement strand
TTTTAAGGGCAACGCCCTTAAACTCCCCAAGAAAATCCAAAATTTGCGTAAGCAAATTTTGACATAATTCCTCAAAGTAAGATTTCTTACTGCGGTCATGATGATACTCTATTGAATCGCTTGCAGCGATTGTGGGGCAAAGCCCCTTAGCGGGATTTTTAAGGGTGAAAGCCCTTAAACAGTGAGTACGAACGCTATTATAAAACGGTTTAAAAGGATTGTCAAGAGGAAATGAAATATTTTTTTTATATATTTCATTTTTGAGGTGTTGATTTATATTTTTAGCGTTTTTTTTAAAATATTTGAATTTTTTTTAAAAAAAGTTGCAATCAGGTATTGACAAATGTTTTTGAAAGGTGTATTATGCAAGCGTTGACAGCAATGGGGCTGTCGCAGACAAGTCGGTAATCGTAGATTTCAGAACATTGTGCATGGCAAATGATGAATTTACGCATTATCAGGGGACTTGGTGCGACAGTCCCTTTTTGTCTATCCAAAAAAGACAGGAGAGAAGTTTTATGGCAAATGTAACAGAAATTTTCGGTAGTATGGTGTTTGACGACAAAAAAATGCAGGAGTGTCTGCCACGAACCACCTATGAAAGTCTTAAAAAGACCGTAAAAAATGGTGAACCGCTGGATATCAGCGTTGCGAATGCCGTTGCGAATGCGATGAAAGAATGGGCGGTTGAAATGGGTTGTACACACTATACCCATTGGTTTCAGCCGATGACGGGTGTTACCGCCGAAAAACATGACAGCTTTATTTATCCCACTGATGACGGACGCATTATCATGGAATTTTCGGGAAAAGAACTCATTAAAGGTGAACCTGATGCGTCAAGTTTTCCGTCAGGAGGTATTCGTGCCACATTTGAGGCAAGAGGCTATACTACATGGGACCCGACTTCCCCTGCGTTTATCCGTGACAAGACACTGTATATTCCTACAGCATTCTGTTCGTATACGGGTGAAGTACTGGATAAGAAAACACCGTTATTGCGTTCTATGGAGAGATTGAGTTCGGTAGCCGTACAGCTTCTGCACTTGCTCGGAAAGACAGATGTGACAAGGGTAACGACTACGGTAGGCCCTGAACAGGAATATTTTCTGATTGACAAGAAAATGTACGACAAAAGACCTGATTTAATCTATACAGGTCGTACACTGTTCGGTTCACCTGCTCCCAAAGGTCAGGAACTGGAAGACCATTATTTCGGGTCTATCAAGACAAGAGTTTCGGCTTTTATGAATGACCTCGATGAAGAATTATGGAAACTTGGTGTATTCGCCAAAACAAAGCATAATGAAGTTGCTCCTTCTCAGCATGAACTTGCCCCTATTTTTGAAACTTCCAATGTAGCCACAGACCACAACGAACTGACAATGGAAGTGATGAAAAAGGTTGCTGAACGACATGGACTTGTCTGTTTATTGCACGAAAAACCTTTTGCAGGGGTAAACGGTTCAGGAAAACATAATAACTGGTCAATCTCAACAAACACAGGTGAAAATCTGCTTGACCCGGGAAAACAACCCGAAAACAATTTGCAGTTTCAGCTTTTCCTTTCGGCGGTTGTCAAGGCAGTGCATGAATATCAGGACTTGTTGCGTCTGACAGTTGCCAGTGCAGGTAATGACCACCGTCTTGGTGCAAATGAAGCACCTCCCGCAATCATTTCGATGTATCTTGGTGATGATTTAGGAGCATTGGTCAATGCCATTGTCAACGGAACACACTATCAGGGCAAAGACAAATCAGAAATGATGACAGGTGTAGATGTTCTGCCTGATTTCAAAAAAGATACTTCTGACAGAAACCGTACTTCACCTTTTGCTTTTACAGGAAATAAATTTGAATTTCGTGCGTTGGGTTCATCACTCAATATTGCCTGCCCGAACTATATGCTCAATACGATGGTAGCACAGGAACTTTCAGAATTTTATGACGAACTTAAAAATGCTACCGACCTCGAAACTGCTTTGAAAGACCTTATCAGAAAAACATTGACAGAACATAGAAATATCATTTTCAATGGTGATAACTATTCTGAAGAATGGGTAGTTGAGGCGAAAAAGAGAGGACTTTGCAATTACCGTTCATTGCCGGAAGCTATGTCACATTATGTAGATAAGAAAAATATTGATTTATTTGTCAATAACGGCATTGTCACAGAGGCAGAACTCCGTGCAAGATATGAAATTGAACTGGAACATTACGCAAAACAAATTCGTATTGAAGCTCTGACGATGATTGATATGGCAGAAAAGAATATCACACCTGCGGTAAGTGCTTTTGTCAACGAACTGACCAATACAGCACTGTCAAAGAAAGCATTGTCAGAAAGCATATCGGTTTATACAGAACTTTCGCTTGTAGAATATCTTTCAGAGAAACTGGAAAGTTTTGTCAAAAAGACCGCTGAACTGGAAGAAGCTGTTGATGAAGCAAAGCAGTATCGTTTTGACAGTCTGATTTTAGCAAAATATTACCGTGAAAAGGTATTTACACTTATGGGAGAGTTGCGTGCTTTAGGCGATGCTATGGAACAGAAAACCTATGCTAAATACTGGCCTTATCCGTCCTACGGTGAATTACTGTTTGGCGTATAATAGTAAGGAATTTTATTTTGATGAATAATGACAAAATTTGCAACAGCAGATTTTGTTTGAGTTTTTAGCCGTTAAAGGGCTTCGCCCTTTAAAATCCCACGAGGGGCTTTGCCCCTCGACCCCACAACTTTTTGAAAAAAGTTGACAAAAACTTTTAATTGTCACAGCTCAACCTTTAATAAACAATCCGAGCGAAGTGAACCTTGAAAGTCCAAAATCGCTATGAACGATTTTCTTTGTCGAAAAAAGCTATGCCTTTCACTTTTTTCAAAAAAGTGGGTGGGATTTTCAAGGGTGATGACATCCCTTGAACCTGAGAATTTTTGAGTAAGGAATGAAGATTTATGGATATGCAGACTGTTGTTTCAAAGGCAGTGGAGCAGTCTAATGCCTTTACGATTGCTATATGGTATCTGATAGGAGCTGCATTGGTATTTTTTATGCAGTGCGGTTTCGCTATGGTCGAAACAGGTTTCACCCGTGCGAAAAATGCCGGCAACATCATTATGAAAAATCTGATGGATTTCTGTATCGGTACAGTAATGTTCATCTTTCTGGGATTTGGACTGATGATGTCGGAAGATTATGTGTTTGGGGTAATAGGTATTCCGAATTTGCAGATATTCAACGACTTCAATAATTTTCCGTGGTCAAGTTTTGTGTTCAACTTAGTTTTTTGTGCCACAGCGGCAACGATTGTTTCGGGAGCGATGGCAGAAAGAACAAAATTTATTTCCTACTGTATTTACAGCGGACTGATTAGTCTTGTGGTTTATCCCATAGAAGCAGGCTGGGTATGGAATAGTCAGGGCTGGCTGGCACAACTGGGATTTGTGGATTTTGCAGGGTCTGCGTGTATTCACACAGTGGGCGGTATTTCGGCACTCATCGGTGCGGCAATGGTAGGACCTCGTATCGGTAAGTACACCAAAAGCGGTAAACCCCGTGCTATTCCCGGACACAGTCTGACACTTGGTGCATTGGGTGTATTTATCCTGTGGTTTGGATGGTACGGTTTCAACGGTGCAGCAGCAAGCGATGTTACACAACTGGCACAGATTTTTGCCACAACAACAGTTGCTCCCGCTTTTGCTACCTGTACAACGATGATGTATACATGGATTAAAAATGGGAAACCTGATGTTTCCATGTCACTTAACGGTTCGCTTGCCGGACTTGTAGCTATTACAGCAGGCTGTCACACGGTGGATATTTTGGGAGCAATCGTTATCGGTATGATAGCAGGTATACTTGTTGTAGTTGCGGTAGAATTTGTAGACAGCAGACTGAAAGTTGACGACCCTGTCGGTGCAGTTGCAGTGCATATGTGCAATGGTATATGGGGAACACTGGCTGTCGGAATTTTCTCCAAAGATGAGGCAACCTTAGGACTTTTGTACGGAGGAGGATTTACGCAGTTAGGCAAACAGGTTCTGGGCATTTTCTGTATAGGAATGTATACGGCAGTACTGATGACATTGATATTCTTTGTTATCAAAAAGACGATAGGATTGCGTGCGTCAAAAAATGAAGAAGTCAGAGGACTTGATTTGACAGAACACGGACTTTCCAGTTCTTATGCGGACTTTATGCCTGTTCCGCAGATATTGACAGGCAAAACAGAAGAATTTGAAGACGGTAATGTGCCGCCTGAAAAAGCGGTTGAAATCACCCTTAAAGCAAAAGAACACACTGTTTCTACTTCAGATGGTGTGAAATTCACCAAAATAAGCATTATTACCAAACAAAGTAAGTTTACTGATTTGAATACGGCATTGACGGAAATCGGTATAACGGGTATGACGGTAACACAGGTACTTGGTTGTGGTGTACAAAGAGGTAAAACGGAATATTATCGTGGTGTAGAAGTCGAAATGAACTTATTACCTAAAATTCAGATAGATATTGTCGTATGCAAAATACCTGTCAAGCAAGTGGTAGATACGGCAGTAAAAGCAATCTATACAGGACATATCGGTGACGGTAAAATATTTATCAGTGATATAGAAGACATCGTTCGTGTCCGTACGGGTGAAACAGGCTTTGATGCTTTACAGGACAATGAGTAGTAAATAATTATTTTTTCTTAACGCTTATGGGAACATTTCTCTTTATGGGATTTGTTCCCATATTTTTATTTTTCCAAAAAATAATGTAGAGAAAAATACAAAATTTGAGGCACCAGTAATCGGATAAAAGAGTGCAATAAAAAGGTGCTGTGAAAAACAATTTATTTTTCACAGCACCTTAAATCAGATAAAAGAAAAATTTCTATTTATCAACTGGCGAGATATGTCAGTGTTTCAAAGGAAAAAGCAAAATAATAACTCAGTTTGACTTTTTTCCAAGGCGTTTTTCCACCGCCGATATTTCCTATAAAGGTAGATATCGTACTGATTTTTTCTGAAGCATTGTTCCAGCCCAGAACATGTTCAAAGGACTCAGAAATAATTTTACCGACTTCTTTTTCATAGGCCTGACTGAGTATATCCGCTTCTCCGCAGAACAGAGAAAGATAACCCATTGCATTTTTTACAATCTCTCTGCCGGCAGAAACATCATTGTAAGCAAAATACTTGATAATGCCGTCCAGTGTACCGTAGTACCGCTTAACATCTGTATTAATGGAAAATAAAGTATTTGCCAGTCCAAGTCCGCCGAATATGAAATCTTCCACATTACCGGCATAGACACTTGATGTCATTTTGGTAACGCCTTTAAGTAATGACATATAATTTTTCATTGAAAAGTATCTGTGCATATGCTGTACCACAAAAATGGACGCATAAACATACCTGTCAAGGTCTTCATCGCTGATTTGGTCAACATAATAGGACGCACCGGAAAGGTCATCAAGTGACGGTGTTCCTCCACCATTAGTTCCTCCGCTAAGTCGGTAAGTAGAACTGCCGTTTTCAAAATTCAAAGCAATAAATCCTGTTCCCGACCAATCATCTATATCTATTTTTTCTTCGGGGATAATGACAGTATATCCGCAGTTGACAAAGTTTCTGACATCATCTTTTGTTTTGGCTGAAATATTGATTTTGGCAAGTTCATCTTCTATATTGTCTGCCGTAATATATACCAGTTTTTTGCCGTGATACAGCGTATAGGAGATGATATCTACGGTACTGATACCGTCTGCACCAAGAACAGTTTCCCATACTCTTGCTTCTGATGAAGAATCACTGAAACCAATTATCATATTGAACATATTGGCATTGTCGTTTTTGGCGTTCAAATCCACTACACTGCTACTGTTAAATTCCACATCAATATGAAAACTGCCCGGAGTAAGACTGGAAATATAACCGAAAGTGACTTCTCGCACCAGTTCATAGCTTACGATAGCAATACCTACGGCTTTTGTCTGCGAAACATTGTAAGTATATTCGGAATATTTATTGGGAACATCTGTCATACAATAATAGGTACGCCCGATGAATGTCAGAAAAGAACCGAGGATTTCTGAGGAATAAATGTTCATTGTGGTAGCGTTCATATTGTTGTTACAGGCTTTCTGATAAGCGTTTTCGTACTCAGCATAAGACATCATGCCGTAATCAAGAACGATAGCATAAACCGAACCTGCCGATACTTTATCACATTCTGTCTGGCTGATACCACCTGAAGAAAGGGTAATGTACATATTCTGTACGGTACCTGATGTTATCTCATCTAAAAATCCACTGCCTTTTGCTACAGGAACATCATCAATGTTGATGGTAGGAACAAGAGTAAGCATATAAGCAGGAACATGACGGATATCTTTATACTGTTCAATCAGAGCGGTGTCAGAAGCCGAAGCCGGCGAATAATCAAGCGTAATGCTTTTATTATAGACATCAGCTGTTCTTGTCGTATAACGCAGAGTATATCCTACCGAAATCGTAATGGTATCTGAGTCAACAAGATTATTGACAACAGACGATGTTTTTTCGGAAATAACATCATACGGCAAAGAAAGAGGAAGATACTGTGTACTGAGTGGTACAATATAAGGAATAGTCATTGTTCCGTTAGCAGTGCTGTAAGATTCTGTAAAATAGGAAGAAAGTTTTGTATTATATTCAGGTAATTCTTTCAGCAACTCATTGGCTTTGTTGACATTTTCAGAATATTCTTCATAGGTACCATTATAATTTTCCAGTTCCAGAACCTGTGAAGAGTATTGTTTGAACGATGCGTCAAGAGGAATCCATTTATATTCTCCAAAAGCGTTTCCCTTTCCACGATAATCGGTATAAGGCAGATAGGCTTGTACCCATGTGCGGTTCATTTCAATGATGGTAATTTCGCCGTTTTCGGTATAGACCATGACATCTTTACCCATATTGGTTAAAATCTGTGCGGCACTTGCCACATTGTCGGCAAGCGTCAAATCCATTGCCTGTTTTGCACTCATTCTGACCTTGCCATTGGCATATACAGCACGATAGCCTTTATAACGCAGCATACCAATCAACAGACTGGCAATATCGGTATCATTTCCCTCCAGAGAATCATAAGTACCTGTTGCCCCTTTTCTTGCTCCGTAATATGCCTCATAGCTGACATTGTTCCGTACAAATTCATAGATTTTAAACGGTGTTTCCAGTTCATCCGCTTTTTGTTTGATTTCATCTGATAAAGCCACATCTCCTGTCAGTTGGGTTTCTGCCTGCTGACTTGTCAGTGTAGTATCAAGGGATAAAGATTCAACCTTGTCGCTGATTTTTTTCGCTTTGGAAATATCTGCTGTCTTATACTTTTCCCGGATAACATTGTCAGGGTGAAATTCAGCATTATTGCTGAGGTCATCTTCTTTAGGCTGTGTGAACAGTTCGGAATACCGGTGAAATGTTTTTTCTACATCCGTATCTGACTGAGCGATATCAGTGAGATATTTTTCAGCATGGGAAAAGTTTTCTTCCATTACCGTTTCATATTTTTCCTGTTTTTCACGCAATTCATCACTGTTGATATCACTGACAACCTTGTTGATTTCCTGATTGTTTTTTTCAAAACGATTTCTGATATCCTGTATACCATCAAGCGTTTCTCCGGCTATTTTGCGGGCAGTAGCAACATCGTGATTTTCGACAGCCTGTGCCATTTTATCATATGTCCCGGTAAGCTGCTGAGAAATCTGAAGTGTCTGTAAATTACCGGCAGTATTCTGTACGGTCTGCTCAACATCTGTCTGATGGGTTATCGTTGAAAAAACGACATGGACACTTGTCAGCAACAATGCACCTGTCAGTATCACTGAAAGGACTTTCATTTTTTTGCTGTACGGTTTATTTTGGATTTTATTCATTGATACTTACCCTCCTTTTCGCCTTTTTTTCTGACCGTTCTTTTGGAAAGCATGAATGCAACCGCAAGACCGCTGAGGATTACCGTTATCATGATAAGAACAGTACCTCTTGCTCCTGTATCCACAACATCTTTAATGATATTTGTCACTTCGGATTGTTGTGAAGGAGCTTCGGTAGGTTGGGTAGCAGGTGATGTGATTTTTTCAGATGGAGATTGTGTTACCGTCTGTGTAGCGGTCTGTGTGGGAATTTGTGTAGCCATCTGTGTTCCCGACTGTGACGGAACTTCTGTGGGAGTTGTTGCCGTAGGAGTTTCCGTAGGGGATTGAGTGGGTTCTTGTGTAGGAGGTTGTGTAGGAATTTCTGTTTTCACATAGACGGCTTTTACGGTCAGGTCTTTTGTTACCGAAGTAAAGTCTGTATCCCAGCCTTCAAAAGTATAGTTGTATTTTCCGTCAGATTCTTTTACAGGATTGGCAGGAGCTGTAACAGAATTTCCGTATTCGACATATTGTACACCGATTACTGTTCCGTCATCATCAACAAAAGTAACGGTATATTGGATAAGTTTATTGATTTCAAATCCGCTTTCAGCCAACAACACTTCTTTGCCGTCTTTGTCCGCTATACTCAAAGTAACGGGATAAGTATCTATCGGCAGAGCTTCAGTATTGTACAGTTCGGAGAAATCAACTGTCTGACCTTTATCAATATCCTGTTTCTTGATGAGTTCATCAATTTTCTTACCGTCTTGTGTAAATATTTTTACTATCACTTTCAAGTCCTTACCGTCTTTATTACCATTGTTGGTAACACTGTAACGGATAAGTTTATCTTTGTCGGTATTGTTTTCCACTGCGATATTTCCGACATATTCTTCACTGAGGTCACTGTAATCCACAACATAGAACATTGCCGTACTGGAAGTTACCGTATTTTCTTCGTCTTTGATTTTGGAAACTACTTTATAATTTCCTGTTCCCAGCAGAGAAGCCTTGACATAGTCAGAATAAGTATTCTGACTGCCGGCAAACGAACTTACGGTATCAGAAATTGTAGTAACTGTTTTGTTGTTTGTCGTATTGATAATATCGAGATTGACTGTAAGATTGTTTTTGTAGGAATTGGTGGTGTTATTGAAAATATCATCAGAAACACAGATATTTTCATCAGTAGTATAATGCAGTTTGTCGGTGCTGACTTTATCGGTAATATTTCCGTCAGGGATTACGGTAAATTCTGCGGTATCACTTGCCATCAGATTTTCTCCGTTAAACCATTTGACAGAAGCACGGTAATTACCCGCAACAACATCTTTGACATTCCATACAAATTTTTCGGTAAAGTCCTCATAAGAAGTAATCTCCGCAACACAGTTGGATTCCACAGTATCAACGACTGTATTGTTTTCGTCCAGAATTTCTACAACCCCTTTGGCAAAAGTCTTATAGAAACCTGTTCTTGCAGTTATGTCCAGATAAGCATTTTCATGTGCATGATAGCTTTCTTTATCGGTGACAATCGTGGTGGTGAGAGAAACATTATTGAACAGCAAATTACCGATAACCAACGGACGCACATATTCATTACTGATATTTCCGGCATTGTCTATGGCATAGATATGAAGATAATAGTAAACGCCTCGTTCATATTGGTCAAGGTTGATGGTAATATCACCGTTACTTTCCGTAAAGTATTTTTCATCACTGAGAATAAAAGGTTCAGGTTCATTTACAGTATCTATCGTGTAAGCATAGCCTTTCAGACCTGATATTGCGGCAGCAGTTACGGTATTGGAATAAACGACATTAAGTTCATCATGCTTGTCAACCGCTCTGACAAGATAACGGTAATCCGTACCGTTGTCTTTTCCCTGTACGGTAAGATAGCCATTATAGGAACTGTCATACAAACCGGTTGCTGTCATGGAAACGCTGACAATTTCGGGAGATTCTTTATCTTCAAATTTATTGTCAGGATAAGTTGTCCTGGTCACTGCGTCAATGATATCACCGTCACGCTGTACCTGATAGTAATATTCTCCGTTATCGTTCATGAGTTTGATATACTGCATGATTTCGGACATATCTGTGACAACATTGGTATAATAATATTTTCCGCCTGTCTGACTTGCCATATTACTCAGCACACTGCTGTCGGAGTTGACAACATTAATCGTATAGATGGAAATATTCTGCTGCATGGCTGTTTCCACCTGTGCAGTGCAGTTGTTAATATCTCCGTCACAAATCAGAATAATGGTTTTATTGTATTTTTCTGCCGTATTGCTGTTACCTGCAAACTGCTGTAAGGCAAGGTCAAGTCCTGAATTGACAGATGTTCCGCCACCTGCTCGTATCTGTGAAGTAATCTCTTTCAGTTCGTCTTTGTTGTCACTGAAATCTGATTTGAGATGTGCATTATAGTCAAATGTAACGATACTCATTCTGTCGCCGACATTCATCTGGTCAATAAAATTGCTGATAGCTGTTTTAGCATTATCTATTCTGCTTCCTGACATACTGCCTGACTCGTCTAAAGTAATAACGAAATCGGTATTGACATACTCTCCATCTGTATTGGTATTAATGTCGTTCCAATGGAGTGTATTGGTATAGTCAGCACCTTGTGTAACATCAGCAGAAAGTCTGATTTCTGATTCTTCAGGCTGAATGTTTATTTTCACCAGACATTTGCTTTGTGCCACAGGGACATTCTCGCCGATATACCATGTAAGAATGGCAAGATATCTGCCTTCAGCGATGTTTTCAGGCAGATACGGATATTTTGCTGACCATGTGACTGCCGAAGAAAGTTGTGTGCGGATATTGTCGGCTACTGTAACAATAACATTGCCGTTAAGGTCGCAAAAATGCAGACTTGCTGTCGCATTGAGAGAAGTTCCTGTTGTATAAGCACTTGCCGTAAAGGTGATGTTTTCTCCGATATCGTATGTACCTTTATCACAGGTAAGAGTGCTGTTGATATCTGCTTGTGAAAGAATTTCCTCACTGTCACAGATTTCCTTGATGTATTCTTCACTGATATTGTTTTCATTGTCTACCGCAAAGATATGCAGATAATATTTCTGTCCTTTTTTCAGGTTGTTCATCGTATAATCTGCCTTACCGTCAGCAGATACAATGACATCCGCAACAGTTTTTCCGTCACTTTCATAGGTAATGCGGTCTTTTGCTGAATTTGATGAAGTGTCCGCTATGGCAACGAACCCTTTCATATCCGCAAAAGCCTCTGAAACGACTGTATTGGAAAGCACATTTTCCTTACCTGATTTTGCCAGAGCTTCTGCACGGTAATGATATTTCGTACCAAAATCTTTTGCGTTCATGGTAACATGCAAAGAATAGTTATCCTTTGTATACTGTGTCAGGTTCAAATCGACAGACGGTTTTTCAGGTGCGGTGATATCGTAGAAAGAATTATCTCTTGCTGATGTACTGCTTGTCAGTTGTTTGAGATAGAAAAGCGTATTGGCAAATACTTTACATTCGTCAACGGTAGCTCTGCCATTACTGTGACCTGTCTGAATCATACCGATTTGGTTGTTGGTAACAAGATAAGCATCATTTGTTCCGCCTGTTTCCGTGTCGACATTGTATGAACCATAGTTGGCAAATTTCATCCAGACGGTACCTTTGAGAGTACCTCCTGAATACTGTCCTGTTGTATGCGTTGCAGGAACAGTCAGTGTTCCTGTGATATTCCACGGGAAACTCGTTAAAAAGCCTTCATTGACGACATTTATACCGGTTGTCGGAGAATAGTCACTGTAACTTGTTGTTTTGATACCCGTCTGGTCGGCAAATTTTGAAAACTGAGGGTGATAACAGCCGCTTACCATACATATGGTATCATGACCGAATAAAACACCTCGCCCGGAGTCGATAAATTTTTGTGTAGCCTCAACAGACAATTCGGATAAATCTGTTCCGGAATTACAGTCTGATGTTCCGAACATCAGTACATCATATTGATAACTTCCGTCAGCGGATTTGAGATAGTCATCAGGTGTCCGGTTATAATCTCCGATATAGACAGTATCAATATTGAACAGACCTTTTCCGACACTTTCTCCGGTTTCGGGGTCTTTACTGTTCATCCAGTTAATCAGATAATTATTTGCTCCTGAGGGATAAATATTCAGTACGCTGACACTGTCTGAACCGTTCCATGTTGAACGGGTTTTCCATGTTTTGCCGTCATCACTGCTTCTGAGAATACGGTATCCGTACTGTTCGTCAGAATTGCTGATATCATTCCAAGCAAGGTCAATACTGTAATCCTGTCCCGTACTGGTATCTGCCGTAAGATTGAGTGCAATTTCAGGACGGGCTTTGATATTCAGTTCTGTGGTTCTTTCGCCTATATAATTGTCGTCTTTATCATATAATTCAGCTTTGAAAATATACTGTTTTTCCGCTGAAAAATCCAGGTCGCTGATACGGATAAGTTCAAATTCGGTCTTTGTATCATCTTTTTTGACATTCAGCTTCTGTTCGTTGGCGTTCAGTTCTGTATTGCCGTCCATAACATAACCTTTTACGGTAATTTCTGCATCGTCCGTGAAACTGTAAATCATTTCACAGGAGGCTTTGATTTCCTGTCGGTTGCCGTTCGTATACAAGAAATATTTGTTGAGCGATACATTGAACTGCGTAATCACATTCCGATGTTCTTCGACAGGATTATCAGGGTCAGGCGGAGTTGTCTGTTCGGCGGGATTATCGTAGATACGGTAATAATCCTCCTCTGTGAATACCAGATTACCTTTATCATACAGTTCTGTGACAAAACGATATTCTGTCTGTTCATCTGACTTAATGTCAAGTGTCAGGACAGTCGTTTCAAAATTGACGGTATCCGGTGTCAGTATTGCCTGCTGTTCATTTTTGCCGACAATCTCTTCTCCGTGATAAGCGGTGGTTTTAATATCCAGCGTATAGTTGACATTTGTAGCATATAACAGATAGCAATTCGCCGTAACTTGTTTCTGTTCTCCTGTATAGCCATAATGGTCACTGAGTTTCATTCCCGCTTCGGAAAGTCTGGTTTCAGGGACTACCGGTTTCTCCTGTACATAAATGAAGTTAATGTACGATTTCAGTTCATCAGTACCATTTGTCAATACAGACTGTATTTTCAGTACTTTTGGCTGTTTCTCATTAACCGCAAAAGAAAATGCCTTACCTTGTACATCGGTAAGATTTTTATCACATTCTACCGCAGTTTCTTCCGAATATAAGACGGTGGTATCGTCATAAATTGTGGTAACCAATGTGAATTGTTTATCTGTGGCTGTACGATAGGCAATATCGTAATCACCAACAACTGTCTGGGAATTGTCGGTAAATACACTGTCGTTATCAAGCGTAACCGTAAGAGAATCAACCGCATAACTTTCTTCAACAGTATCAAGAGCATTCAAGTATTTGATAACAAGACAGGTATCATATACACTGTTATAAAAACTACCGTTCTCCTGTTGTGAATCGGTAATTTTTTTTACAATATCATACACTTCTGTATAATCCCCGTTTGCCTGTTTAAAAAGAGCGTAATAAAGAGAACTTTCTATCCGGTTTTTGCCCATATCGAAATTGGTGACTGTTGTTGATGACAGATAAGCCTGTGCTGATGATACCATCGTCAGCAATTTTGACGAGGTCAGCGATTTGCTGTTGAGGTATTGTGCAGTGTCGTAAACAATACGGGCAGTTAATGCTTCCTCCGCATTGTTGTATCGGCTGCAACTGAAACTACCGTCAGCGTTCTGATTGTCTGCGAGATATGACAACATTTTCTGTGCATTGCTGTCATATGCCGAAGTATCAAGCGTTGCAAAAGCCTCAAAAGCAAGAACAGTGTCGTATACTTCTGAACGGTAATTTTTATCCACACCAAAACCGCCGTCAGCGTTCTGCATACGGATTAATGATTTCGCATAGCTGTTTTCGGCAGGTGCAGCATAAAGTTTCCGTGAAAGAGTGTCGACATTATCGTTTAATGAAACGGTTGACAGCCATTGGGTTCCTGTTATCACATCGTAACCGTTATCGCTTAAGGCAGAAATACTGTAACAGGTATCGTTGATAATATCAGCATTTCCCCAACTGCCGTTACTGTTCTGTGAACTTTCCAGCCATGCTAATGAACGACTTAAAGCAACATTGATTTTTTCCGTAATGTCATAATTATCGTCATTTGCTGTTACCTGAGTGGTGTTGCCTATGATACACATATTCAATATCAGAACCGTACTTAATGTGACAGCAGAAAATGGTAATAACTTTTTGGAAATTTTGAGCATTTTTCCTCCTCCTTTTAATTAAGTTGTGTTAATTTATCTCACCGTCAAGATATCAACACCTATCATAGAATATCATAAAATTCTGTTTAGTGTCAATATTTTGAGCAAAAAGCACTGCATGAAAAAAATAAGAAAAATTTATTAAAAATAACCATAGTAAGAAATGATTTGTAACTATTCAGTTTAACTTAAAACTATAAAAATTAAAAAAATTGCATAAACATTTGTCATTCCGAACGATGATGGTGTATCATAAAACTTGACGCATTATGTTGGAATTTGTTTCAGAATGCTGTTATCCATAAGACAACTACGCCTTTGTGTTCCTTTGTCTGGTTTGCAACTCCATTGTAACTCATTTATACTCAACATAGAGAATAGGGGTTGTCGCAAACAAAAGATTTTGCGACAACCCCTATCAACAGGCAACACCTGAATTATTTGATAACTCTTACACGAATAACTCCGTCAACTGCTTTGATGCTTTCTGTAAGGTCAGCACTTGCTCCTGTTACATCAATGATAGTATAGGAATATTCTTTTTTAGATTTATTTTCCATGTTTTCTACATTTGCACCCTGTTCGCTGACAAAAGAAAGAATATGTTTAAGAACAGACGGAATATTCTTATGCAGTACACAATAACGCACTTCTCCGCTTCTTGCCATCTTGATGGAAGGGAAATTGACAGAATTGGTAATATTGCCGTTTTCAAGATAATCTTTGATTTCCATAGCTGCCATCTTTGCACAGTTGTCTTCACTTTCAGGTGTGGACGCTCCCAGATGAGGCATAACCGTTACACCATCAACACCAAGCAAATCATCCGTAGCAAAGTCTGTAACATAAGATGCTACTTTTCCGCTTTCGATACTTGCTATCACATCTGCCGAATTGCACAGGTCAGCTCTGGAATAGTTCAGAATCCTTACACCGTCTTTCATCTTTGCAATATTCTCTGCACAAATAATATTCTTTGTATCGGGTGTCAGCGGAACATGAACCGTAATATAATCACTGTTGGCAAAAATATCATCAAGATTGGTAACATGAGTAATGTGTCTGGAAAGCTGTAAAGCACCGTCAACCGAAAGAAAAGGGTCGTAACCGATAACATCCATACCTAATGCAATAGCAGCATTGGCTACCAATGCACCAATCGCACCAAGTCCGATAACACCAAGCGTCTTGCCTTTGATTTCGGGACCTGCAAATTTACTCTTGCCCTTTTCTACCATCTTGCCTACGGCATCACCATTACCTTTGAGGGTCTTTGCCCATTCGATACCTGCATTGATTTTTCTGGAGCCAAGAAACAGTCCCGCAAGTACAAGCTCTTTGACCGCATTCGCATTTGCTCCGGGTGTGTTGAATACAACAATTCCCTGTTCACTACATTTGTCAAGCGGAATGTTGTTTACTCCTGCTCCTGCTCTGGCAATCGCAAGCAAGGATTCGGGCATTTCCATTTCGTGCATAGACGCACTTCTTACCAATATTGCCTGCGGATTTTCAATATTATCACCGCAAGTATAGTTGTCGCCCAATTTATTCAGTCCTACTGCGGAAATCTTATTCAATGTCTTTACATTATACATGGTCATTCAGCCTTTCTTTAACAAATGTTGTTATCCGTTATCAGCCGTTATTCTTTTCAAATTCAGCCATAAAATCAACCAAAGCCTTGACACCCTCATAAGGCATAGCATTGTAAATAGACGCTCTCATTCCCCCTACTGTACGGTGTCCTTTTATGTTGACAAAGCCTCTTTCCGTTGCTTCTTTGATGAATTTGGTATTCAGTTCTTCGCTGTCTGTCACAAAAGGTACATTCATCAGTGAACGGTCTTCGGGAACTACGGTTCCTCTGAACATCTTTGAATTGTCAAGGAAATGGTAAAGCAAATCCGCTTTCTTCTGGTTGAGTTCATACATCTTATCCAGTCCGCCGATTTCATTCTTAATCCATTCCAGTACCAGTTTTGCCATGTAGATAGTGTAACAAGGCGGTGTATTGTACATAGAACCGTTGTCAGCGTGTATTTTCCAGTCAAGCATGGTGGGGGTGATATCCATAGCGTTGCCTATCAAATCTTCACGGACAATAACCACAGTAAGTCCTGCGGGTGCCATGTTCTTCTGGGCTCCTGCATAGAGTACACCGAATTTTGTGACATCAATCGGAGCAGAAAGAATACAGGAAGAAATATCCGCTACCAAAGGAATATCGCCTGTATCAGGAAGTTCATGATATACTGTACCGTAAATGGTATTATTCATACAAATATAGAAATAATCTGCATCTTTAGAGAATGTAGACGGGTCAAGTTTGGGAATATAAGAAAAGGTCTTGTCAGCGGAAGAGGCAACTACATTGACTTCACCATATTTCTTTGCTTCGGCACAAGCCTTTTTTGCCCACTGTCCTGTAATGACATAATCTGCTTTTTTATTTTTTGTCATAAGGTTCATCGGAATTGCTGCAAACTGTGTTGACGCTCCACCCTGTAAGAACAATACTTTGTAATTATCCGGAATATTCATAACTTCTCTTAAAAGACTTTCTGCACCCTGAATGATTGTTCCGTAAATTTTTGAACGGTGTGACATCTCCATTACGGATTGACCGCTTCCCTCATAATCCAGCATTTCTTCTGCTGCTTTTCTGAGTACCGCTTCGGGTAACATTGACGGACCTGCTGAGAAATTGTAAACTCTGCTCATTTCAATACATATCCTTTCTGAAATAGAAAATTTATCAAAAAGACGCTACTTTAACAACTCTTGCCATCATTAAGATAACGCAATAGCTTAATTATAAACTTATATCGGGTTTAAGTCAACAATATTTTTGAGATTTATTTCCTTTATAATAAAATTAATCTTTTCGCAACCGTAAAACAATGATTTACTTTTTTAAGATATTTTCATACTTTAATACCTTTAAAAAAATTCGTGATTTTTGACGGTAAATCCAAATCGTACCACAGACTTTTAATCTCAATAAGATTGGTATATCCCCACAAGTTCTGATAGAAAATCAGCGTGAATACAATGACAATCATCAATACATAAAAAATAAAACTTTCGACGGGTCCTCCCGTTTTGGTGAACGAATGAAATATTGGAAACCGTATACTTTTTTTATTCGGATAGAATAATTTCACTCCCTGAGGATTAAGCATATCCAGAAAAATATGGGTGAATACGCCTATACCAAGATAAGGGGAGATAATGTGTGCCGCCAGAAGAAATAACAGACTATGGGTCAGATGGCGGTGTTTAAGCCGTCTGCTGATGGGTTTGATGTGCTTTCCTAACATAGAACCTGAATGGTCAATATCAGGCAACAGTGAACCTGCTACTACAAGTGCCAGTTGTGGCAAATTTGTTCCTATCAGTAACGCTGTTGCTGCACCTGCCACTGCATGAGTTTTTCCTGTCAAAATCGACCACTTCCTTTCTGCAATCTGCACAATGTATTATAGCATATTTTGTCTGTTTAGTGCAAAATATTGATTTTTAGTCACCTTAATGGTAATTCTTCAAAACATTCTATCCAGACTTCTGCCATAGTCTTATGTCCGTCTGCTGTGGCGTGTGAACCGTCTATTGTCTGGTAGAGTACCCCTTTCTTCGCCATATCCACAAGCAGAATATGATGTTTCTGACAGACTTTTCTTATCACATTGTTGTAATCATCAATATTGTCGGGTGTTCCATACGGAAATACTCTATGTGGATATTCTTTCATGTATGTTCCCATCAATGTACAACATATAATCAGACTTTCGGGATAGGCTGTTTTCAGCTTTTTCACCATGTTTTCATACGCATAATCAAAATTCAGGTCATTATCATCAGCTCCGCTGACAGAACACTGAAATCCAAAATCGTTAAATCCGATATACACCAAAATAATATCGGGAATATTGTCACTATTTTTTAGTTCGGCAATTCTTCTGTCGCATGAGGCACACGGAAAGTTTTTTCCTGTTACTCGGCTTCCCGAATAAGAATTGTTGACACACAGTTCACCGTCAAGATAACGCATAACCTGAAACCACCATGTATCACTGACATCTTCCAAATCATTGACGACTTGTTTGAACCTGTTATAGTATACGGCATAACCATCAGGATTATAGCCATCGTAAGTACTAATAGAATCCCCTAATACAGATATTTTTTTCATAGATAACTACCACTTTCTGAAATATAAAATATGTCAAAATTTGCTTTCGCAAATTTTGTTTGAAAATTTTATGCGTTTAAGGGCTTTGCCCTTAAAAATCCTATGAGGGGCTTTGCCCCTCAACCCCACAAACTTTTTGAAAAAAGTTTGACAAAAACTTTTTCGGCTCACTTCGTTCGGATTGTTTATCAAAGGTTAAGCTGTGACAATTAAAAGTTTTTTGTCCACTTTTTTTCAAAAAGTGGGCAGGGTCAAGGGGTTGGGAACACAGACACTGTGCGGCAGCCCCTTGTGGGATTTTAAAGGGCAACGCCCTTTAAACAAAGTAAGCGACACCGCTTTCAAAAATCTTCTGGTCTTTCTCAAAAGGAACATTAGCGTAAAGGTTTGTACCTTTTCTTTCGGAATGTCCCATCTTTCCGAATACTCTGCCGTCTGGACTGGTAATGCCCTCGATAGCACACACTGAACCGTTAATATTAAAGGCAATATCATCAGAGGGTTTACCGCTCAAATCAACATATTGTGTAGCAACCTGTCCGTTGGCAATCAGGGTTTTCAGCATTTCATCATCAGCTACAAAACGACCCTCTCCGTGCGATACGGGTACGGCAAATACATCTCCCGCATTGACTTTTGACAACCAAGGTGATTTTACGGAAGTCACACGGGTATATGCCATATGGGAAATATGTCTGCCTATGGTGTTGAATGTGAGGGTTGGTGCATTTTCGGTAATTTCTGTGATTTTACCGTAAGGGACAAGTCCAAGTTTAATGAGTGCCTGAAATCCGTTACAGATACCTAAAATCAGACCGTCACGCTTTTCCAGTAAATCTGTCACCGCCTGACAAATTCTCGGGTTGCGGAATGTTGTCGCAATGAATTTTCCTGAACCGTCGGGTTCGTCACCGCCACTGAAACCGCCCGGTATCATGATAATCTGTGACTGATTTATCATTTTTTCCATACGGATAATGGTTTCTTCAATATCGTTCGGTGTAAGATTTCTGACTATCATAATATTCGGATTTGCTCCTGCTTTGGCAAAAGCTCTTGCCGTATCAACTTCACAGTTTGTTCCCGGAAATACGGGAATAAAGACTGTCGGTTTGGGTGTTCTGATTATCGGTGACAAACGGCTGTGCTGTTCGGTAAGCGGTATGTCATACTGCACTTTCGGACATTCTGCTTTTGTCGCAAAGACTTTTTCCAGTTTTCCTGTCCATTTTTCTATCAGTTCATCAATCGGCAATTTTCCGCATCTGATATCAATAAAGTTTTCAGATGTAGTTTTTCCTAAAGGATATGCCAATACACTGCTGTCAAGTTCTGCACCGTCTGCCAGTTCGATAACCAGTGAACCGCTCTGAGGAGCAAAAAGTTCTTCAGCGGTAAGTTCGTGGTCAAAAGTAAAGCCTGTCTTGTTGCCGAAACACATCTTCGCTACAGCTGCCGCTGCACCGCCCTCTTTGACCACAGACGCAGAAAGGATTTTGCCCTGCTGTGCCAGTTCGTAAACAGCAGTATACATCTTCTTCAGACCGTCCCAGATGGGAATTTGTGTGGGTTTGTCTACGGGTACGGGAACATAGATAACATCGGAGTTGGTTTTCTTAAATTCTGCCGAAACGGTCTTTGAGGCTTTTGTCATGGCGACCGCAAAGCTGACCAGTGTAGGCGGTACATCAAGCTGTTCAAATGAACCCGACATACTGTCTTTACCGCCTATGGACGGAATGCCCATATGAATTTGTGCCGTCATTGCTCCCAACAGTGCTGACGCAGGTTTCCCCCATCTTTCGGGCTTGTCATGAAGTCTTTCAAAATATTCCTGAAAAGTCAGACGGGATTGTAAAGGATTTGCTCCCAGAACGGATAACTTGGAAAGGGATTCTACTACCGCATAGGCTGAACCGTGAAAAGGTGACCATCT
>CACYDZ010000029.1 GCA_902773265.1 uncultured Ruminococcus sp. | reverse complement strand
TGTTGAACAGGAAGAAAGCTATACATCACAGGCATCTTTCCGGGACAGAGATGTTATTCCTGTATATAATGCAGATAATCCGCAGTCCTACAAATTCAGCGGAACACGCATACAAAGAGGACTATACCGAACAGCAGACGGCACACTGCTCAATGCCGATGTCAACGGAGCATTGAATATCATGAAAAAAAGTAGCGTTGTGGACTTAACCGTCCTATACGGTAGTGGCGAGGTGGACACGCCTGTAAGAATAAGGGTTGCCTGAAAAGGTGGAAACTTAAATACCAATCTTCTTATGAAGCTACCACCTCTTTAGGTGGGAGAGAGTTCACGCTAAATATCACTGTCTTTTGGTATGAATAAGAAAAGGAGTAATGAAAAGATGTGCGGTATCTGTGGTTTTACGGGAGAAGTAATCGGTCGTGATGAAGTGATTGAACGCATGACAAAAGTCATCACTCATCGTGGTCCCGACAGCAACGGTTTCTATAAAGAACCCGACAACAAAATTACTATGGGATTTCGTCGGTTGAGTATCATTGACCTTGATGCAGGTCATCAGCCTATCTACAACGAAGATAAGACAATGGTACTCACTTTCAACGGTGAAATTTATAACTACAAAGATTTGCGAAAAGAACTCATTGCCTTAGGACATCATTTTTATACCGAATCCGATTCGGAAGTATTAATTCACGGCTTTGAACAGTGGCAGGAAAAATTGCTCGACAAACTCAGAGGTATGTTCGGCTTTGCCATTTACAACACAAAAGACAATTCCCTGTTTATTGCCCGTGACTTTTTCGGTATCAAACCTATGCACTATACACAAGTCGGCAACAACTTTATCTACGCTTCAGAAATCAAAAGTATTCTGGAATTTCCGAACTTTGAAAAGAAATTCAATTACCGTACACTGGATAACTATCTTTCTTTTCAATATGCTGTACCGCCCGAAACTTTCTTTGAGGGTGTATACTGTCTGTTGCCGGGACACTATCTGTGGTATAAAGACGGCAAAGTCACTACCACAAGATATTGGGAAGCCACATTCAATCCCGACAATACCCTCACTGAAGAACAGGCTGTTGATGAAATTGAAAAAGTCTTTGAAAATTCCGTCAATGCCCATAAAATCAGCGATGTGGAAGTAGGCTGTTTCTTGTCAAGCGGTGTAGATTCCAGCTATGTTTCCACCTACTTTGCCGACCAGAAAACTTTTACTGTCGGATTTGATTTCGGCGAAAAATATAACGAAATCAGTTGGGCAAAGCGTCTTTCTGAAAAAATCGGCGTTGACCATCACTACAAACTCATCAAATCCGAAGAATTTTGGGACAGTATCAGAAAAGTACAATACCATATGGACCAGCCTCTTGCTGACCCCTCTTGTATTGCGTTGTATTTTGTATCGAAAATTGCCAGTGAGTATGTCAAGGTTGTGCTTTCGGGTGAGGGTGCTGACGAACTCTTTGGCGGTTATACCTGTTACAACGACCCCAGAGTTTTCAGAACTTATCAGAAAATTGTTCCCTATTCTCTGAGAAAAGGAATTTGCCGACTGATGAAAAAACTCCCGGATATCAAAGGGCGTGATTATCTTATACGGGCAACACACCCTCTGGAAGAACGCTTTATCGGTAATGCCTTTATGTATGACATCGATGAAAAACGGCAAATCCTTAAAGACCCCTCTATCGCTACCCGTCCGCAGGATAAATGCAAACCTTTTTATGACCGTGTTAAAGATTATGATGATGTAACTAAAATGCAGTATCTGGATATCAATATGTGGATGGTCGGGGATATTCTGCTCAAAGCCGACAGAATGAGTATGGCAAATTCTCTGGAATTGAGAGTTCCTTTTCTTGACAAGGAAGTTTTCAAAGTTGCGTCAAAACTGCCCACAAATCTCAGAGTAAATAAACATAACACCAAATATGCTATGCGTCAGTCGGCACTCAGACATCTCCCTATCGAAACTGCCGAAAAGAAAAAATTAGGTTTTCCTGTTCCCACAAGGGTATGGCTCAGAGATGAACGCTATTACAACGTTGTTAAAGATATGTTCAATTCCGAAACAGCAAAGAAATTTTTCAATTCTGAGGTTCTTATTGAATTTCTCGATGAGCATTTCAGCGGAAAAGAGGACAACAGCCGTAAGGTATGGACAATATACATCTTTCTTGTATGGTATGAAATTTATTTTGAAGGCAAGTACAATCCCGAAGAAGGAAAGTAAGCTTATACTGTTAAACGCAGCAGGTGCGTTTCCGTGGTGCGATTGCAG
>CACYDZ010000028.1 GCA_902773265.1 uncultured Ruminococcus sp. | reverse complement strand
TGACTTAACGGAGAATACTCAAATATAGTTCCGTTATGAATCAGTGTCCAGCATCTGCCTGTATTATCTTTTGTGGTAAAGGGGTGACAGTTTTTATATTCCACATTTCCGATAGTAGCATAGCGGATATGAGCAAGCAGGAGTTTTGCCTGAACAGACTGTGATAATCTTTCTTTAAGATAATTGCTGTCCAAGGCTTTGATACTTTCCTTTTCTATAATTGCACTTTCACGGGAGATACAGGCAAGTCCCCAACCGTGAGGATGGTGTTCACTGTGATGGTAAAAATTCCAAAGATAATCGTTGACGACAACAGTATCCCGTGAAGATACTCCGAATATTTCACACATAGCCTACACTCTCCTGATATGTTTTGGCAAGAGCAAGTCCCTTATTCATATAATCATCGCCGAAACGCTTACTGATAATTTCCGCATAGCTGTTGCCTTTTTTGGTTTTGTTCAGTTGATAGGACAAAATGTCACTGTATTGCGGAAAATAATTATCCACAAAATGCTTTATCTGAACAAGAACAGGTTTTACTTTTTGTCGGATTTCCTCATTGCCGAAAACAGCGGCAGCTTTAATAGTATTGACAGCTTTTATCTGTTCAATATCCGTATAATCCTGTTCAGGCAGGCTGACAAGATACAGCATCAGCAGATGAACAAAACGGATATCTTCAACAAATATTCCTGTGGGTGAAAGAGGGTTGACATCTATGACCCGAAGTTCAAGGTGATTGATACCGTTTTCGGAAAGACATTGCATAGAATTTGCTCCCTTTGGTTTAAGTCTGACAGGATAATAAAGTTCCGAAACAGAACGCAGATTACCGTTATCGATATACTGTTGTATAGTAGCGATATAGCTTTGCAGACTACTATAATTGAGTATAGGCGTGAAATGGTTCCAGTAGCCGATTTCGGAACAACGAACAGAAGAATAGAAATTGTTTTCTGTACCGATGGTTGTATCAACGACAGGACTTGCTGCGGTAAGCCATACAACCAGCCATGCATATTGTATCAGCCGTTGGGCAAGATTAAGATAAAGATTATTTTTAAATTCCTGATAATTGTCCATGTGGTTTTGTGTGAAGACAGCTTGGATTAATGTTTCAGTAAAGGAAAAATTCAGATGTATTCCCGAAAAAAGCATTTTCCGTTTGCCGTATTTCTGAGCAAGATACTGGCGATAGACAGATTTGTTCTGTTGGTTGCCTGTATATTGTGCGACAGGAATTTCATTTTCATCACTGATTTTCGGGGGATTGGAAAATACCCAGAGATATTCTCCATGTTTTTTGAGTTGACCGTTGACAATCTTTTGCAAGTGATAAAGCTGTTCATTCAACTGTGTTGGTTCACAGAAAACATCGCTGATAAGTTCTATTTGATTTTCGCAGAAATCACGGTCAATATTTTTATGTTCTCCAAAAGGATGAGGTGTCTGAGCAAGTCTGCCGTCACTGCTGACACGCAATCCTTCTCTTTCAATACCAAATTCCGCCCGAGTCAGATATTTTTTAATCGTCTTATTATTGATATCGAAAAGCATGGAATCATCTCCGTTCGTTTTATATTTGCATAGTAATTTTATAGGAATATCAGATATAATTCATACTTGTTTGGTAGGTTATTATATCACGCTTTCGCAGATATGTCAACAGAATTATTTTCTTCTTTCATATCTGCGAAATTTTCTGTTTCTTGTCGTGACGATTTACCATTTTATCTTATTTGCCAATTCGGATTTTAGTAATAAATATCGTTGTCGTTTTTCTTCTCTTGCAAAATGTACTTCCCGAAATTGTTCCTGACAGATGTCCCAATTCAGTATTTCATTACCAAACTGTTCACTGGTCAAATCAAATACACAATTTCCTACCACATTAAAACAATGATAATTTCCACCTGAACGGCGTATACCATAAACTTTACCTCCAAAAATATCCTGCATCAGAAAGGCAGTAATGGAACATTGTCCAAGTGTTCTGTTATTGCTGTTCCATTGTTTCTTCAGTCTTGGTGTACAGGTATCCGTACTCCAGATATCTGAAAGTAAATCATAGTAATCTCTTGGCGTAAGACCGTTACTATCTTGTATGGTTGCATTTTCCCAACCGTGAAATTTATATTCTTTCATATTGTTTTTCCTCCTGATAAAAGTAATTATACAGTCTTATCAAACAAACTGTCAATATGGTCTTGAAAATCAGGTAATTATTGTCAAAATCTGCGTAAGCAGATTTTGGATTTTCTTGGGGAGTTAAAGGGCTTTGCCCTTTAAAATCCCATCAGGGGCATTGCCCCTGAACCCCACGAACTTTTTGAAAAAAGTTCGACAAAAACTTTTAATTGTCATCGCTATACCTTTGATAATCAATCCGAACGAAATGAGCCGAAAAAGTTTTTTGTCCACTTTTTTGGGGAAAAGTGGGTAGGATTTTCAAAGGTGTCAGTTCTCAAACAGGAAAAAAATTATAAATTTTTAATTAATTTAGTAAAAAGGGATTTTATTTTTTTTTAATAAGTGGTATAATAACAAAAGTTGTATTCATCTATATGTGCAAGAGAAGTTAATGGAGGTTTGGATTCCTTATGGGAAGAACAAGAAAAAGACGATATGACAACAAAATCACACCGGCAGGTGTAGCAATCGCAGGAACAAAAGGCTTTTTTTCTGTGATATGGAAAATCCTGTCCACAACCTTTATGATACTTTGTGTATCAGGAGGTATTGTAGGCGTTGCGGTATGTATTTATCTTTACGGGCTTGCCTGTCAGCCGACAGGAATTGACCTTACCAGCGAAAAACAGGAACAGACATCATTTATTTATCTCTACAATGAAAAAAATGAACCGATGGAGTATCAGCGTCTGCATGGAACGGAAAACAGAGTATGGGTCAGTCTGGACAATATTCCGAAAAGTATGATAGAAGCACAGATTGCCATAGAGGATAAGCGTTACTATGAACACTCAGGTGTAGACTGGGTAAGAACAGGCGGAGCGATTATCAATTTAGGTTCAGAATCCAGTTATGGCGGTTCAAGTATCACACAACAGCTTATCAAGAACATTACAGGTAAAAATCAGGTGAGTATTACCCGTAAACTGACAGAAATTTTCAAAGCACTTAATCTGGAAAAAGAATACACTAAAGATGAAATTTTAGAGGCCTATTTAAACATTGTCAATTACGGAAGCGGTTGTCAGGGAGTACAGTCTGCGGCGAACCTGTATTTTGCTAAAGATATCAGTGATTGTACAATAGCCGAATGTGCGGCTATCGCAGGTATTACACAGAACCCTGCCGCATATAATCCTCTTGCCTATCCCGAAAACAACAAGGAAAGGCGTGACCTTGTTCTTGACCAGATGTATCAGCAGGGAAAAATCAGCAAAGCTGAATTTACTCAGGCAATGGAAGAATCTGAGAACATGGTCTTTGTCGGCTATGAGAACAACGAGAAAGAAAAAGAAAAAGAAGAGAAAAATCAGAACAGTAAGGAAGGCTACATTTCCAACTGGTATATTGAAGCAATGTTCAGAGATTTACAGGACGAACTGGCACAGGAACTCAATATTACCGACAGACTGGCACTCAATAAAATTTATTCAGGCGGCCTGAAGATTTATTGTGCAATGGATTTGGAATTTCAGCAGTTCTGTGAAAACTATATTCAGAATGTAGCCACACCATATGACCCCAACTGTCAGTTAGCAGTCGTCATGACAGGTATGGACGGAAGAGTTATTGCGTGTGTCGGCGGACGAAACAAGAAAGATTCCATGTTGGTATGGGACAGGTCTTATCTTGCTTCCTTACAGCCCGGTTCATCAATCAAACCGATTATCCCTTATCCTTTGGCAATCGAAAAAGATATCTATAATTATTCTTCTATGGTAAAGGACCAGCCAATAGAAAAATGGGCAACCAATTCAGACGGGTCAACTCGTTCAGGTCCTGCCAATGTATACGGTTCTTATCTTGGAGAAATTACCTTGCCTGATGCGATTGAGCGTTCGTCCAACGCAACAGCAGCACAGACAATGGAACTTGTCGGCGTAAAAACAGCCTATAATCAGGCAATCAATAAAATGTATTTCCGTCACCTTTCCACAGAAGATGCCAATAACTTAGGTGCATTATCATTAGGTGGTCTTAACGGCGGTGTTACGGTAAGAGAAATGGCAACCGCCTATCAGTATATGGGTAACGGCGGTAAAGTTTATCATCCGTATACCTATTACTATGTAGAAGATTCAGCAGGAAATGTCATTATTGACCACCGTGAAGAAATTCCTATACAGGCATATTCTTCACAGACAGCTTCCATGATGAACAGACTGTTGAACTATAATGTCGTCAACAATAATCCCGCTCATACCAGTGCAGGTCTGGCAAGAATTGCGGGCTGGGATATTTTAGGTAAAACAGGTACCACCGATAGCGGTAAAGACCACTGGTTCTGCGGACTTTCTCCGTATGCAACCTGTGCGGTATGGACAGGTTATGATACACCGTCCGAACTTTCTCAGAATACTTTTGAAGTAGCAACGATTGTTTTCCGTGATTTGATGGCAGAGTATCTCAAAAATAAAGAGGCAAAAGAATACAAAATTGATGATACACTTGAAGAACACCGTTTCTGTGCCGATACAGGACTGCTGGCAGGGTCTTACTGTTCCAAAACATTTCTGGGTTACTACAAGAAAGACAATGTACCGGAATATTGTTCTGGTTATCACGGCGGTTATTCTTCCACTTATAACAACTACAATAACTATAACAACTACTATAATTCTTACACCAACAATAACTATAGTAACAACACTACCACAACTGCTACTGAGAATACTGATACAGATGATACTGATACAACTTCTTATGATGATTATGACGATACCACTTACGATGATACTGGTGATGATACTGATGATACAGTAGACACTGACAATACAGCAGACAACAATTCACCATCATCTGATGGTGGCGATACCACAACAGGTGGTGATACTGCAGGTGGTGATACTGCAGGTGGTGATACTGCAGGTGGTGATACCCCAGCAGGTGGCAGTGATACAGCAGGTGGTACTGGTAATGGTACTGGTAATGGTGGTGCCAGTGCTGGCAGTGGTGGTGATGCAACGGTCAGCAGATAATCGGCTGAAACAAATAAACCAATTATAAATCTCGAGAGGTGCAAACAATGATACAAGTGGCAATTATGGGACACGGTGTAGTAGGGTCAGGTGTTGCTGAAATTCTGCTCACACATAAAGATAGCCTGACCAGAAAGGCAAAAGAAGAAATCAATATCAAATATATTCTTGATTTACGGGAATTTCCTGATTTACCCTATGCGGACAAATTTACCAAAGATTTCAACGATATTGTTAATGATGACGAAGTAAAAGTTGTTGCGGAATTAATGGGAGGAGTTAATCCTGCATTTGATTTTGTCAAGCGTTGTCTGGAGGCAGGAAAAAGTGTAGTTACTTCCAATAAAGAACTGGTTGCCAAGAAAGGTGCAGAATTGTTGGCAACAGCAAAAGAACACAATGTGAATTTTCTGTTTGAGGCGAGTGTAGGAGGAGGCATACCGATTATACGACCTCTTAATAATTGTCTGGTAGCCAACGATGTTGACGAAATCGCAGGCATACTTAACGGAACAACCAATTTTATTCTTACTAAAATGATAAGAGAATCGATGTCTTTTAAAGATGCACTGGCACTGGCACAGCAGTTAGGATATGCAGAGCGTGACCCGTCTGCCGATGTAGAGGGACATGATGCTTGCCGAAAGATATGTATTCTTGCCTCACTGGCATTCGGTAAGCATATCTATCCCGATAACATACATACAGAAGGAATTACGAACATCTCTCTTGAAGATGTAGAATATGCGTCACAATGGGGAGGCGTTATCAAGCTGATAGGTGAGGTCAGGCATTTAGAAAACAATATGCTGGATATTTTTGTTTCGCCGATGCTGGTCAGCAATGAAAGTCAGCTTTCAAGTATAGATGATGTATTCAACGGCATTTTGGTCAAAGGAGATGCTACGGGAGATGTTGTCTTTTACGGTAAAGGTGCAGGGAAATTACCCACAGCCAGTGCAGTAGTGGCTGATATCGTAGATTGTATCAAGCATATTTCCGCACGAAAATATCTGTTCTGGGAAGATAGTGACGGGAGCAATGTCATTCCTTATGACGAGAGCATGACAGCAATGTATGTTCGTGCAACGGGTGATATTCATGTAGCGGAGAATATTTTTGGAGTGGTTATGCCACTGACACGCAAAAATATGCCTAAAGAAGAAATTGCTTTTATTACTCAGCCGATGACAGTTAAAGTATTTAACGAAAAAGTAAAACAGGCTACCGAAATTGGTTTTACGATTATTAACACTATTAGAGTAGCTGATTTTTAAATAATAAACCTACAAAAGGGACTGTCGCAGAAATTTTTATCTTATCTCGGAAAGAAGACCCTGACCTCTTAGGTCGGGGTCTTTTATCTGTCAGCCTATGAGGACTGACAAATAATTGACATCATAATCAGCTGATGGTACGATGAAGTGCTGTTCTTGAATGGGAAATTTCTGTTTTTAAGCATCAGCACAAGTAGAGGAAATATGTCACGACGACTTTGCTGAAAGAATTTCTTAAAAAGGATATTGACAATTACTTTATTCAGTATTACAATAATGTACGATGTTTTTGGTGTTCAATTTAGACAATTATATTATACCGTATTTGTTTAAATTGCAAGACATAAAGGCATAACTTACAGAAAAGGAGTTGCACAAATGAGCCTTATCGTACAGAAATTCGGCGGAAGTTCCGTTGCCAACGCTGAGCGTGTAAACAATGTGGCAAGAATTGTAACGGATACTTACAAAAAAGGCAACAAAGTAGTCGTTGTTGTATCGGCACAGGGTGATACAACAGATGAACTGATAGAAAAGCAGATGGAAATCAATCCTAATGCTTCTAAACGAGAAAGAGATATGCTGTTGGCAGCAGGTGAACAGATATCTATTGCTTTATTGGCTATGGCAATCGAAAAAATCGGCTGTCCTGTGGTTTCTCTTCTGGGATGGCAGGCAGGTGTCAGAACGACTTCTTCTCACACTAACGCAAGAATTAAATTTATTGACTGTGAAAGACTGAAAAGAGAACTTGACCATAACAGAATTGTTATTGTGGCAGGATTTCAGGGAATTACCAGATATGGTGATGTAACCACGCTTGGTCGTGGCGGTTCAGATACCAGTGCAGTTGCACTGGCCTGCGGACTGCATGCCGATTTGTGTCAGATATATACAGATGTGGAAGGCGTTTATACCGCTGACCCTAGAAAAATAAAAGATGCCAGAAAATTAGATGAAATTTCTTATGATGAAATGTTGGAACTGGCTACGCTGGGAGCTCAGGTGTTGCATAACAGAAGTGTCGAACTGGCAAAAAAATATAATCTTGAATTAGAGGTGCTGTCAAGTTTGACCTCAGCACCGGGTACAATCGTTAAGGAGGCAGCAAAAGTGGAGAGTATGTTAATCAGTGGTATTGCTAAAGATACCGATATCGCCAGAATTTCAGTAATCGGTGTTCCTGATGAACCAGGTCTTGCATTCAAAATGTTTTCAAAACTGGCAGCAAGCGATGTAAATATAGATATCATCTTGCAGTCAGTCGGTCGTGACGGTACAAAAGATATTGCTTTTACAGTTTCCAAAGATAAACTCGCTGATACGAAGAAAGTTATCGAAAACTTTATGCCTTCTCTTAAAGCACAGAAAGTAATTTTCGATGAAGATGTCGCTAAAGTATCTATTGTCGGTGCAGGTATGGAAAGTCATTCAGGTTTTGCTTCTAAGATGTTTGAAGCTCTCTATAATGCTGATATCAATATCCAGATGATTTCTACCAGCGAAATTAAAATCTCCGTTCTTATCAAAGCATCTGATGCTGACAGAGCTGTTGCCGCTTTACACAGAGGTTTCTTCGACTGATATTGTTGCAGGAAGTTCGCCGTTTGAGTCTTAAAGAGCCACATTCGTTAATAATTCAACGAAATACCGTTTTGCTTGTAAGCAAAACGGTATTTTATTATGCTGTATTCTGATTTTGAATGGAATAAATCGCTTCCATCTTCAAACTTAATTCATTGAGTTCTTCAGCATATTGTCGAAATTGCTGACTGATATTCCCCGAACAATCTTTCTGAAATGTTTTATAATGAAGCTGATGTTCAATATTCGCCCAACAATCCATTGTAAGTGTCCGTATCTGAATTTCTACGGGATAATATTCCACACCCTGCAAATAATGTATCGGTATAATTGCTATCATATGATAACTTCGATATCCTGATGGTTTCGGTTTCTTGATATAATCCCTTTCTTCTACGACATCAAAACATTTTCTTAATGCTCTCACCAATTCATAAACATCTTGCTGATAATAAGTAATCACTCTTACGCCCGCAATATCCGTAAGATATTCCCGGGCATTTTCAAGGGTAACCTCATAATGTTTTCTGGATAATTTATTGAATATGCTTTCCAGAGATTTTACTCGTTGAGTAATCTGGTGAATGGGATTGTGTCGGTATTGATAACCATAATCGGTATCCAATGCTTCCAATCTTATCTGTACAAGATGAATAGCATCATGATACGGTCGGATAAATTCATTATATGCTGTTAAAGTGGTAATCATTTTGTTTGTATTTTCCATAGCACCGCCCAGTTAATGTGAATATGCACAAAATATGCGTTGAATATTTGTAGATGTTTTACTTATAAATTTTTATTTGTTTATATTTAGTTCATAATTTTTGTTTATAGTATAGACACAGTCAAGAAAAGACTGTGATAAAGTTTTTCTCATTTTTTTCTTCTTATATATTCTCTATAATGTGACCGTTGTAATGCCTGCAACGGTCACATGACTTTTTATTCTGCTTTTTTACTGTTGTGCAGATTTCTGACAGCTATTTTTGTTCCATCGGGTTTTTCAATAATCATGTTATCTAATTGTCCTTGAAGTCCTGTGCGAAATTCACCAATATATTCCCGATAAAGTATCTTTTGTTCAGCAAGTTCATCATCTGTCAGACCCATAATTTTTTTCTTTCGGGCAAGTTCATTTATGCGTTGAATTTTCTCTTGTTTCATCACAAACACCTCCCTTTTGTTTGTCAGCATTATAGCACCTTTTTAATAATAACAAGTGAATAATTTGTAAATTATCACGAAATATCTTGTCTGTTCATACCGATAAATAAGCTATCATATATTCTATAAGATAACTCAGAAAAAAATTGTCAGTAAAAGTATGGTGATATCCATAAATAAGCAAATTTAAAAAATGCACGAATACTTGCCATTCCGAACGCAGTGAGGAATCTTTTTAAGACTTTTTACTGCGTTCAGAGTGACAAACAGCGTATATTTATTGTGTATAATCATAAAAAACAAAAAATTTCCTCATTTATAGTATATTTTTTATATTAAATGATTTTCATAACATGGTGAATAAAAATTGTAAATAAATTATTAAACTCTGAAATAACTCTTGATTTTTGGCAACAAAAGGTATATTATATATTAGCACTCAGATATAGAGAGTGCTAAACATCGCATTTTAAATTCAGGAGGATAACTAGTATGACTATCAGACCATTACTTGACAGAGTAGTTTTAAAAGCTGACAAAGCCGAAGAAACAACAAAAAGTGGTATCGTGCTTACGGCTTCTGCAAAAGAAAAACCACAGTTTTCCAATGTCATCGCAGTAGGCGAAGGCGGAGTTGTGGACGGCAAAGAAGTCAAAATGTATGTTAAAGTCGGTGACAAGGTTATTACCAATCAGTATTCGGGAACAACGGTAAAGATTGACGGTGAAGAATATACGATTGTCCGCCAGAATGACATATTGGCAGTAGTAGAGTAAGATTGCTAGGAGGAAATGAAAATGGCTAAACAGATTATTTACGGAGAAGATGCCAGAAAGGCTCTTATCAGCGGTATCAATCAGCTTGCTGACACAGTAAAAATTACACTTGGACCTAAAGGCAGAAATGTTGTACTGGATAAAAAGTTCGGAGCTCCTCTCATTACTAATGACGGAGTAACCATCGCTAAGGAAATTGAACTGGAAGACCCCTTTGAAAATATGGGTGCTCAGTTGGTTAAAGAAGTTTCCGTCAAGACAAATGATGTTGCAGGTGACGGTACCACTACCGCTACACTCCTTACACAAGCTATTATCCGTGAAGGCATGAAAAATGTAACTTCAGGAGCTAACCCTATGATTCTGAAAAAGGGTATTCAGAAAGCAACTGATATTGCAGTAGAATCTATCGTTAAGAATTCCAAACAGGTCAGCGGTTCGGAAGATATCGCCAGTATCGGTGCGAACTCTGCTGCTGATGAAACCATCGGTAGGCTGATTGCTGAAGCTATGGAAAAAGTATCGACAGACGGTGTTATCACGGTTGAAGAATCCAAAACTGCTGAAACTTATTCTGAGGTCGTTGAAGGTATGATGTTTGACCGTGGCTATATCGCTCCCTATATGGTAACGGATTCCGAAAAAATGGTAGCTGAACTCGATGACCCTTACATCCTGATTACCGATAAAAAAATCTCTACCATGCAGGAAATTCTCCCTTTGCTGGAAGAAATCGTTAAATCAGGCAGTAAGTTGCTTATTATTGCTGAAGATATTGAGGGTGAAGCACTGACATCACTTATTCTGAATAAACTGCGTGGTGTGTTCACTTGTGTTGGTGTCAAGGCTCCTGGTTTCGGCGACAGAAGAAAAGAAATGTTGCAGGATATCGCTATCCTTACAGGTGGTCAGGTTATTTCTGCAGATTTCGGTCTGGAATTACAGGATACAACCGTTGCACAGCTTGGTAAGGCAAAGAAAGTTAAGGTCGATAAGGAAAATACCATTATTGTTGACGGTGTCGGCGACAGCGAACAGATTAAAGCTAGAGTTAATCAGATTAAGTCTCAGATTGAAACGACTACATCAGATTTCGACAGAGAGAAATTACAGGAAAGATTGGCTAAACTGTCAGGTGGTGTAGCAGTTATCAAAGTAGGTGCTGCTACCGAAATCGAAATGAAAGAGAAGAAACTCAGAATTGAAGATGCACTTTCCGCAACAAAAGCGGCTGTTGAAGAAGGCATCGTTGCCGGTGGCGGAACGGCTCTGATGAATGCTATTCCTGATGTTGCCGAAGCTTTGGAAGGCGTTGAAGGTGACGAAAGAACAGGTATGGCGATTGTACTCAAAGCTCTGGAAGAACCTATCAGACAAATTGCTGCCAATGCAGGTTTGGAAGGGTCTGTCATCGTTGAAAAAATCAAAGAAAACGGTACAGTCGGCTATGGTTTTGATGCTCTCAAAGAAGAATATGTGGATATGCTTTCGGCAGGTATTATTGACCCTGCAAAAGTAACCCGTTCTGCTTTGCAGAATGCTGCTTCGGTTGCTGCAATGGTACTCACAACAGAATCTTTGGTTGCTGATATTAAAGAACCTGTTCCCCCCGCAGCTCCTGCTCCTGATATGGGCGGAATGTATTAATGAATTTTATACAAAAGACAACTTTTCGCTGTTTGGCGAAAAGTTGTCTTTTTTTGGTCAGACAGTAGACAAATAACGATTTTTGTAGTATGATTCATAGGAGATTTTAAGGATACTGTAATAACTTGTTATTCTTGAGATTGTCAAAATTTGCTTACGCAAATTTTGGATTTTATTGTTGGAGTTAAAGGGCTTCGCCCTTTAAAATCCCACAAGGGGCTTTGCCCTTTGACCCCACAAGCCTCCCCAAAGGCTTGACCGAAACTTTCAATTATCATAGCTATGGGTTATGATTTCATTTTAGGAAATTTTATCACCCATTCAGTTGACAAAATTTCAATGACGAATTTTTAAGAAATTCGGAGGAGTTATTATGAACGAATATTATAAGGAAGCCTTTCGGCTTGCTCAAAAAGAATACAGAACCTGTGTCTTTAAAGGAAAATCTCCTTGCTTACCTGTTATGGACGACTTTATCCCACAGGAAAAAATTACCACTGGGATTAATCTTGGATTGATGGAAATTCCTTTGAAACTTATCGTGGGAACAAAATCAAGAGGTCGGGTTAATGCGTTTGCCCCTAATTTTATGCCTATTCTGGAAGAAACAACGGAATTTGCCGATAAATGGAAAAGTCTTTGTCAGTCACATCTCACAGAGGGCATCAGAGACCCTATCAAAGTGTATGAGTATATGAACCGCTACTATGTGGAAGAAGGTAATAAAAGGGTCAGTGTGATGAAATTCTTTGACGCTTACAGTATTGTCGGTAATGTCACAAGAATTTTGCCCGAAAAAACAGACGATGAAAATGTTCAGAGATATTATGAGTTTGTAGAATTTCATAAATTCAGCAAAATTAATTTTCTGGAGTTTTCCAAAAAAGGCAGTTATAAAAAATTACAGAAACTTCTGGGAAAATCTGACGGCGAATTATGGTCTGACGATGAACGCAAGGCTTTTTC
>CACYDZ010000027.1 GCA_902773265.1 uncultured Ruminococcus sp. | reverse complement strand
TAAGGGCTTTGCCCTTAAAAATCCTATCAGGGGCGTTGCCCCTGAACCCCACGAACTTTTTGAAAAAAGTTCGACAAAAACTTTTATTGCTCACTTCGTTCGGTCGGAAATTTAACTTTTATGAGGATTTTATTATGAAAATTTTAGAAAAAATCAGTGATATTTTCGGTAAATATATGGCGGTGATTGTGCTTGCCGTAGCGGGACTGTCGTTATTTTTGCCTGCCTCTACCCTATGGATAGAAACCTCTTGGGTAAATTATCTGCTTATGCTGATTATGTTCGGCATGGGTCTGGGCTTACAGCCAAAAGACTTTGCTCTTATCTTTACACGCCCCCGTGATGTCATTTTAGGGTGTGTTGCTCAATTTACGATTATGCCGCTGCTAGCTTTCGGTTTAAGCCGTCTGTTTCATCTTGACCCTGCACTGACTGCCGGTGTTGTTCTGGTGGGTACTTGTCCGGGTGGAACAGCCAGTAATGTTATCACCTACTTTGCTAAAGGTGATGTTGCTCTTTCGGTGGGAATGACAAGTATCAATACATTGCTTGCTCCTGTTTTTACCCCTGCCATTACCTATTTCCTGTTACGAACAACCGTTCAGGTCGATGTGATGAGTATGTTTACAACTATTGTACAGGTCATCATCATACCGATTGCTTTAGGATTTGTCATCAATAAATTTTTCGGCAATTTTACACAAAAGGCGGTAACTGTACTGCCGATGATTTCCGCTGTTGCTATCTGTATGATTGTCGGTGCAGTAGTTTCGCACAATGCTGAAAAAATTCTGAACAGTGGTCTGCTGATTTTTGCGGTAGTCGTACTGCACAACTTTTTAGGATATCTTTGTGGCTTCGGTGTGGGAAAACTGTTCAAAATGTCTCCCGAAAAAATAAAAGCCATATCCATAGAAGTCGGTATGCAAAATTCCGGTCTGGCTACGGGTCTGGCAGGTACAGCTTTCTCTCAGCTGACTATGGCTACTGTTCCCGGAGCTGTCTTTTCTGTCTGGCATAACATCTCTGGGTCAGTTCTGGCGGGATTTTACAGAAGATGGCAAAATAAAAACGAAACGGTATCATTAGATTGCTAATCAAATCATATTTATGTAAAATTTTAGTGAATTTTGCAAAATTCTCATTGTTGATATTCCGAAAATATGCTATAATCCAAAAGATGACAATTTTCTAAGAACAAAGGAGGAAAAAATGAATTTTTCGGGCAAAGACAGAAAAAAAACACGCTGTACGGTATTGTTGGCAATCGCAATAAGTCTGACGGTTCTGCTGTTTGGTGGCTGTGCTAAACGAACCGAAATCAGTGTAAGTTCTGCTAAACTTTTTGAAGTACAGTTGAGTGGCTGTAACGGTCACGGAAAAGCGGATTTCGTTCTCAATAAGGAACACATCAGTACCGAACTCGCCAAACATAAAGAAAATGAACATTACGCTGATATCGAAAAATTACTCAATACCATGACTTTCCGTCTGGCAGACGAAAAACAACAGGGAACTTTGACGAATGGTCAGGACTTCACTGTCATCGCTGACTATGACGAAACGCTTGCCGCTAATATACAAGTTGATATCAAAGATACCGAACTGATTTGTACCGCAAGAAATCTTACTGACGGACAACCTCTCGATGCTTTCCAGAATTTCAAGGTGACTTTCTCCGGTGAAAACGGTAAGGGGAAAATCAATATGGACAGCACTAAGTGTTCCAAAAACACAAAAGCATGGATTACCTTTGTACCTGATAAAGCCGAAAATCTTAAAAACGGTGATATCGTTACCATCACGGCAACTCCTCAGCTTGCTTTGGAAGAAGAAGGTTTCTTTCTGAAAGAAGAAATAAAAACTTTTACGGTTAAAAATTTACCGGGTGCAAGAAATTCCCTGAGCGGTATAGATACCGCCACACTGCGTGAAGAAATGAATAAGGAAATGAAAAATAAAATCCTCAACAGCTACTATATTACCGACTATGATTACAGCTTCTCCAGCGGTAAAAAAAGACAGCTTAATTCGGAATATTTTGATTACGAATCTACTTATAATCTGGATAGCTATCAGTATATCTATACCTTTGATGACCTGAATAACAATAGTCTGATTGCTTATTACAAAATTACCACAAATTTTGTCTGTCATGCTCCTCAGGCAAGTCTTGCATCAGGATTTTCTCCTATGGCTGAGGGTGAAACAGATACGGGGATTACTTATGTTGCTATCCGTACCAATCCTCTGCGTATCGGGAAAAATAATCAGCTCGATGAAAACAGTGCTATCTATTTCGATACGGAAAATGCGAAAAGTATTAAGGATATTCAGAAAAATATCAGTCTTAAAAATTACGGTTCGGAATTTTATGACAGAGATTTCAACCTTACTGAAGTGGTTGAACCTCAAAAGGCAACTTCAACTTCATCTTCAGTTGGATAGAGAAGCCAATTAAAGGGCTTTGCCCTTTAAAATCCTACAAGGGAACTTTGTCCCCTTGACCCCTACCACTTCCCCAAAAGTGGACAAAACTTTTCATTGTCATAGCTAAAGAACGATAATCCTTATAGGGTTTATTTTGGATAAAGGAATGGTGTAATTATGAAAAAAAAGTTGTTGATTATCTTACCTGTTGCGGTTGTCTGTATTGTGGGCATTGTTCTGGCAATCATATTTCTTTCTTCATCAGACAAATCACCTGTTGCCGACAATACAAAGACGGATACTAAAACTTCACAAAAAGATACGCCTTCGGAAATTACTGTAAATTCTACCGAAAAAAGCACACAGAAAAGCACCTCTGCTAAAAAGAAAAAAGCAACAGAAAAAAGCACACAGAACGGTACAGAAAAGACCACTCAGAAATCCACTCAGAAATCTACTCAGAAGCCTACTCAGAAAAGTACGGCTTCCCGTGCCACATCACCTAAAAGTACTGCTGTCCCTACCGAAAAACCTACCACTAAAAAAACATCTGCTCCTACCTCCCCTTCAACAACTGTCCCCACAGATGCAGAAACTTCTCCCCTTGTTCCTACGGAAGCTGAAACTGTCCCTCCCGAAACAGATGACCAGAATCTTGTCGACTTTCTTAATAATACCGATTACTCTTTCCAGACACTTGATGATGTGGATTGTCAACAGGTTATTACTGTCAGTTCACATGACACTAATCTGGCAACGGTTTCCCTGTTTGAAAAAAATGAGAACGGTCTTTGGAAAAACAGTGGTCTGGATACAGATGGTTTCGTTGGCAGTAATGGTGTCAGTGCAGAATCCTATGAGGGTAGTTATCAGACCCCTTACGGTATGTACAGTGTGGGTGAGGCTTTCTATATTGACGACAAACCGTCAACAGGTCTTGATATCTTCAGGGTGACCGATAAAACTTATTGGGTTGATGACCCTCAGTCCGATTATTATAATCAGAAAGTAGAGGGTTTTGTGATAAACGGCTGGAACAGTGCTGAACATATGATAGAATATTATCCTGATTACCGATACGGTTTCGTTATTAATTTCAATATGGGCGAAAATAAAGTATCTGATAACGGTGTCGGAAAAGGTTCAGCGATATTTTTCCATATATCTTATTCACCAACCGCTGGCTGTGTGGGTGTTTCAGAGGATATGATGGTAGCTTATCTTAACACACTTGATAAAACTAAAAATCCGTATATTATCATTGTTTAGTATTTTTCACTATATTCAGAGTGATTTGCCATAAAAACAGAAACTATAATACTCCCTGCCATTCCGAGAAGCGTAAGTGAGAAAAATCTTTTTGTAAGATTTTTCTCACTTGGTTTGAATTTTTCATCAATAAAAAAACTGTCATTGATAAAATAAATCAATGACAGTTTTTCCCATTTGAAAGATAAAATATAATCAGTCTGTAATAATTTCGCCGTCAACCGTACCTATAAGACCTGCGGCATTTGCTTCGTCTGTATCCAGATGAACTGCCGGTGCATAGCTTGAACTTACTCTTGCTACAACATCACCGAAAATGACATTTCGACCGTTATCACCGACTTTTACCGAAACAATCTGCTTGTCTACAATACCGAATTTTTCAGCGGTTTCGGGGTCAAGATGCAAATGCCTTTTGGCAACCATAACACCCTGACTAATATCTGCCTGACCTTTTGGTCCTATCAATTTACAGCCCGGAGTACCTGCTACATCGCCTGATTCTCTGATAGGTGCAGCAATACCGATTTTTCTTGCATCTGACATAGAAAGTTCTACTTGTGTATCTTTTCTTACAGGTCCGAGAATAGACATATTAAATTCGCCTTTGGGTCCTACTACCTTTACCTTTTCCACACAAGCAAACTGTCCGGGTTGAGATAAATCTTTCTTGTTAGTGAGTGTTGCCCCTTCGCCGAAAAGTGTTTCCAGTATTTCCTGTGTAACATGGATATGCCTTGCTGATGTTTCTACCATTACGATTTTTTCCATTGTAATAACCACCTTATATTTGAATATAATACCGTCTGTCCTTTATGACAAACTATCTGTATTCTAATTATACAACTTTTTCCTTAGAAATGCAACCTTTTTAGGCAAAAAATACCGACCGAACTGTCTTTTTACAAACAGTTCGGTCTTTGCTGTCTGATAAAAAAGTTTTGGGGACTTTACTCTACCGTTTATACATCACATCTTTGATGTGCGTATCAATCAACATTATTTTTTGCTGAATGTGAATTTGCCGTCTGTAAAGTCACATTCTACACTGTCGCCTGCCTGAATATTCTTTTGCAGAATTTCTTCACTGATACGGTCTTCAATATAAGTATTGATTGCTCTTCTCAGTGGTCTTGCTCCGTAAACAGGGTCAAATCCCTTTTTGGCAATTTCCTTGACAGCGTTTTCTGTAAATGTAACACGGATTTCAATATCTGCAAGCCGTTTTGTCAGTGCGTTTAACATTAGTTTGGCAATCTGTTCAATTTCACTGTCGGTCAGTTTCTGAAAGACGATGATATCATCAATTCTGTTGAGAAATTCGGGACGGAAAGTATTTTTGAGTTCTCCCATAACCGTTTCCTTGATTTTTTCAAACTCATTCTCTTGCTTTTTGCTTTCGTCACTGAACGCAAATCCGAACTCTTTGGCACTCTGATTAGTGATATATCTTGCACCAACATTAGAAGTCATGATAATAACGGTATTCCTGAAATCTATATGCCTGCCTTGAGAATCCGTCAGTCTGCCGTCATCAAGAATTTGCAACAGAATATTGAATACATCAGGGTGTGCCTTTTCAATTTCGTCAAAGAGAATAACAGAATACGGATTTCTTCTGACTTTTTCAGTCAGCTGTCCGCCCTCGTCATAACCCACATATCCCGGAGGTGAACCCACAAGTTTAGATACCGTGTGCTTCTCCATATACTCTGACATATCCAGACGGATAATGTGATTTTCATTACCGAACATTGCCTCTGCCAATGCCTTGCAAAGTTCTGTTTTTCCGACACCTGTAGGCCCTAAGAAAATAAAGGAACCTGTCGGGCGTTTGGGGTCTTTCAGACCAACTCTGCCTCGTCTGATGGCTTTGGCTACCGATGATACCGCTTCATTCTGACCGATTAACCGTTTGTGCAGAATATCTTCCAGCTTTAACAGACGCTGACTTTCTTCTTCGGTAAGCTGTGCTACGGGAACTCCTGTCCAGAGGGATACTACCTGTGCAATATCCTGCTCTGTCACTTTGTTGACACTCGCTCCTCTTTCTGATTTCCATTCTTCTTTCAGTTTTTCATAGCGTTCTTTTACCGACTTCTCTTCATCACGCAATTTTGCCGCCTGTTCAAAGTTCTGTGAATTGATGGCTGAACTCTTCTCCTTTTCCAGCCTTGCCAGTTCTTTTTCCAGTGTTTTGATTTCGGGCGGTTCAGTATGATTTTGCAGACGAACTCTTGATGCAGATTCATCAACCAAATCTATCGCTTTATCAGGTAAAAATCTGTCGTTGATGTATCGTGCTGATAATTTGACCGCTGCAAAAATAGCTTCATCTGTAATCTTGACTTTGTGATGAGCTTCATATCTGTCTCGCAACCCTTTGAGAATTTCTACCGTTTCTTCTTCGGACGGCTCGCCTACATTGACAGGCTGAAAACGCCTTTCCAAAGCGGCATCTTTTTCGATATATTTTCTGTATTCGTTGAGGGTTGTTGCACCAATAACCTGAAAATCTCCCCTTGCCAGTGATGGTTTGAGAATGTTGGCGGCATCTGACGAACCTTCTGCACTGCCTGTTCCGACGATTGTATGCAATTCGTCAATAAACAAAATGACATTTCCTGCATTCTTTACTTCATCAATCGCATTCTTAATTCTGTCCTCAAAGTCACCACGATATTTTGTGCCTGCTACCATGCCTGTCAAATCCAGAGAAACTACTCTCTTTCCCTGTAATAAATCCGGAACTTCATTATTGGCAATCTTTACCGCCAGTCCTTCGGCAACGGCTGTCTTTCCGACACCGGGTTCACCAATCAGACAGGGATTATTCTTTGTCCGTCTGGAAAGTATCTGGATAACTCTTTCAATTTCATCTTTTCTGCCGATTACCGGGTCAATCTCTCCTTTTCTGGCTTTTGCCGTAAGGTCAACACCAAATTTATCCAGTGTTTCTGTTTTAGTATTGCCTACGGAAGATTTTCCTCCTGAAAACGGTAATCCGTTCTGATTTTCTGCACCACTCTGTAACTGGCTCTTTATTCCGTCAACAATCTCTTCCGCTCTGACACCTGTATCCGTTATCATTCTTACTGCATAACTTTCGCTGTCTTCCAGTAAAGCAATGAGAATGTGTTCTGTACCAACATAGTTATTTCCCATATTTACCGATATCATTACTGATTTCTGTAAAACTCTTTTTCCTCTCGGTGTAAAATCATCAGGTGTCAGTTTACTCTGACTTCCTACACCGATTTTTGTGCGGATATTCTTCTCTATCGCTTCGAATGTAATGCCTGCATTTGCCAGTACCACATAGGCTACTCCTGTTTCTTCCTGTAACAGTCCCAGCAAAATATGTTCTGTGCCGATGTAAGTATGACCTAATGCCTGTGCGTTCTCAATCGCATAGTTCATCGCCTTGTTGGCATTCTCTGTAAATCCATTAAATCTGTACATAAATCTTCCTCCTTTGAATTTTTCATAATACTTCCTGTTAAAGGGCTGCCACCCTTTAAAATCCTGCCCAAAGGCTCCGCCTTTGGAATCCGCCACTTTTTTGAAAAAAAGTGGACAAAAAACT